>JBMHDH010000073.1:0-5970 GCA_049889495.1 Puniceispirillaceae bacterium (SeqCode)
ATTGAATTTAATCCCTTATAATATTTACATGTTTTTCGTTGGGATATTTTTATGGTTTGCCGTAGGTTTTATGTGGAAAGATAGAGCAATAATGGTTGTACATGTTGGTGCTTTCATCTCATTGCTAATTGGATACTTGAATGCATAATCACATGTTGAATTCAGTGTCACATTTTGAATATTCCATGTTCGTAATACTTACAAAGTACTTACAAATAAAAAAATAAAATCATTATTATCAATTGCTTAACAGATTAGAACTATTGAGTGGGAATGATAATTCAGGCACGATAATTCAGTAAGCGACTAGAGGATGAGTTTTGGATGAAAGTTGTTATTTTAACAGGGTGTGAGACAAGGCACAGCTATTTTCGCAAACGTCTTGCCAGTGATGAGCGCCTGACTATTCTGGCAACATTTTGTGAAGGCCAAGAGCAAAGTTTAGAAAATAGAACAGCAGCAAATGCCGATAGCTCTCTGCTTGAGGCGCAACATGTACAAGCCAGAACACAAGCAGAATCAGATTTTTTTGGTGATTCTATTGATCATATCACTGACCAATCACAACCACATTTTATCCCAAAGGGCGATATAAATCGTGATGATGTTGTTGCGCAGATTATCGATCTAAACCCAGATGTTTTGGTGTGCTATGGCTCATCTTTGGTGAAATCAAAATTGCTTGAAGTCTTTGAAGGGCGGTTTTTGAACGTTCATTTGGGACTTTCCCCCTATTATCGTGGCAGTGGCACAAATGTTATGCCGTTAATCAATAACGAGCCAGACATGGTGGGTGCCACATTTATGTATATTGATGCTGGTATTGATACAGGGCAAATCATCCATCAAATTCGGGCGGATATTTGCCTTGGCGATAGTCCCCATTCCATCGGTAACAGGTTGATCCGAAAAATGGCAGAGACCTATATTGAAGTTATTGTCAATTTCAATAACCTTTTACCTGAAGAACAGCCAAGCGCGATAGGCAAATTATATTATCAAAAAGATTTTGATGCCGCGGCTTGTCGTAAACTTTATGATAATTTTGCGGATGGTATGATTGAAGATTACCTAGGTAACAAAAAGGATTTGCCTTATATCGTTACGAATAAAGGTCTTTTGAAATGAAAGCGGTGATGTATCACTATGTCAGAGTTTTTGACCCAGAATTGCCATTTTTTCGGTTTCTAGATGCAGGCAACTTCGCAAAGCAACTTGATTATTTTGAAGATGAATTTGGCTTCGTTACGAAACAAGAATGGTTACAAGCTTTAACAGACAAAACGCTAGGCGAGGCCAAAGGTAAAGTCCTTCTTACTTTTGATGATGCCATGTCTTGCCATTATGATTACGTGTTTCAAGAATTAAGAAAACGTGATTTATGGGGGGTGTTTTATGTGCCCACACAGCCCTATCAAGAAAATAAAATTCTTGATGTCCACAGAATCCATTTGCTGTGCGGCGCCTTTAAAGGTGTTGTTTTAATGAATGCCCTTAAAGCCCATTTAGATGAGGCCATGATTCCCGATGAAAAAATTCAAGAATTTCGGGAGCAAACTTACCATGCCCAAGATAATTATGAAGGTGTTTCAGAGTTTAAGCGCATTTTGAATTATTTTGTCAGCTATGTTTATCGTGAAGGTCTAATCGATGCTGTGGCGCATGATTTGAGCTTTGAATGGCATGTGTCTGATTTTTATGTGCCCGTGGATAAATTAAAAGAGATGCATCTTGCTGGTAATATAATTGGCTCTCATACAGTTTCACATCCAGTGATGAGTAAGCTTAATGATAAAGCGCAACAAGATGAAATTGATGTCTCGCTCGGCTTTTTGCAAGCAAATGACTGTATTGATATCAAAACTTATTGTCACCCTTATGGCGGATTTCACACCTTTAATGAGGCAACGATAAATGCCCTTAATGCGCAAGGGGTTGAATTTTCGTTCAATGTTGATGCGCGTGACATTGAAGAGGAAGATCTTCGATCATCTATTCAATTTTTACCAAGATATGATTGCAATTTGTTTCCCTATGGCACAGCTTCCTAGAAATAGAGGAAAATAGGCCCGCTTGCTGTTCTATGGCAACAGATTACTGCCATCCTGTTAACGAAAGTGGGCAATTCAAAAAAGCTGTCAAGATTGCTTAAAAAGGGGAGTCTTTTCATGAAATTAGGAACGCCTGTTGCGGATTTTACGCGGCCACCTCATCCCAAGGGTATAACGCTGAACGGCACCTATATTCGCCTAGAGCCGCTAGATGCCATCCAGCATGGGCCTGCGTTATTTGCGGCAAATGCCCATGATCATGATGGCGCAAATTGGACCTATTTGCCCTATGGGCCCTTTGATGATTATCAGGCCTATGAAGCGTGGCTAGCCGCTTGTGCCAGTGAGAGTGACCCTGTGTTTTTTGCATTGGTGCGTCAGGATGATCATAAGGCGGTTGGGGTGGCTAGCTTTTTACGTATTAATCAAATAGATGCCAGCATTGAGGTTGGCCATATCCATTATTCGCCTTTATTGCAACGAAGTATGGCTGGCACTGAGGCGATGGCTTTGATGATGGGGTGGGCCTTTGAAAATGGCTATCGCCGCTATGAATGGAAATGTAATGCGCTGAATATAAAAAGCCGAAAAGCTGCGGCGCGGTTGGGCCTGTCTTATGAAGGGGTGTTTCGCCAGATGTCTGTGCAAAAAGGACGCAACAGAGATACCGCATGGTTTGCCGCTATTGACAGCGAATGGCCAGCCATAAAGAGGTGTTTTGCAACCTATCTGAATAAGGATAATCTCGCATCAGATGGCACGCCGCTATCATCACTTACCGAAATGACAGCGCCCTTATTATATCGCACGGATAATTTTGACTTTAGCTGATCTTCATAAAATGAGCCCTAAAAATGATATTTGACGCTTATTTTGCCTTATGGGCCTTTGTGATTTTGATGGTCAGCACGCCTGGGCCAGCGAATTTATTGGTGATGTCAGCGGGCGCGGCACACGGGTTTCGTGCCACAGTCCCTTTTATGATAGGGCTGGCAACGGGGAAGCTTGGCATTAATATTTTGCTGGCTTTTGGCTTTGGTGCTTTGTTATTGGCTTATCCTTTGTTGAATTTTGCGATGAAATTCATCTCGGCTTTTTACCTCAGCTATCTGGCGTTGCGTGGCTGGAATAACGGCGCTGCTAGCGCAAAATCAGATACTGCTTCTGTTGGAAAGCCAGCTGGTTTCCTTGCTGGATGTATCGTCCACCCTATGAGCCCTAAAGCATGGTTGATGGCCACTTTGGCCTATTCGCAATTCATCGTCGCATTTGATGGCATGTTTGAAAGATATGCACTTGCCCCTTTGAGTTTTTTGGTTGCGCAAATCATCTTTCATTCATTGTGGTGTTTTGGCGGGGTAATGCTGCAACGTCAATTTGGCGCAAATCTATTGCTAAACCGTGCTTTGATTATCCTGACCTTGGCTGTGGTGGCGTGGGCGCTGCTTCAATAATTGCGTGCCTAACCCAGTAAAAATTGCTTAAAAAAAAGGCCACCTGATGAAAAGGCGGCCTTTTTCATGTGGATATGAAACAAAGCATTATCAATGAGAACAATGGCCAAAAAAGGCTGCTTCTCTGTCACCGTTCCGATTATTTGCGTTTGTTTGCAGTATCTCAACATTAGACATGAGACCACCTCCTTTTTGACTTGTTACAATTGATCTTGTAAGTGAGCCAAAGATGATGGCGTAAGGCAAGTGACCATCATAGAACTTTTCACCATTCGGCATTGCTATTTCAAAAAGAGTAAGATCCCAAAACAGAATTTAAAAATACTGGTTGGTGGTAAGCCATTTATGCTATAGCCAAAACACAAGATAATTTTGGCACAGACCATGTAACAAGTGACAATGCTGCGAGGCAAAGATGGACAAAAAGCAATCTGATAAATCAACGATTATGCTGGAAGACAGCTTTGATTCTGGTGATGCGGATTGCCATTTCATTACCTTGGCAGAGATCATTGAAGATTATGATGGCCAGTTGGCTGATTACCAAAAAAAGACAGGTGCACGCAATGTGATCATCACAATGACAGCTGATATCTCTGTCGGGGGCGGCAAAGCAAAAAGCTATGCCGCAGCCTTGGCGGTGACATCTGATTATGCGGCTGCAGATGATTTATTATCCCTAGCCACCACCGCCTTGGCTCCAACACAGAATTTTGCCTTTGGCTGGGTGCCTGCCAATCTTTATGGCAAAGATGATTTTGGTATTTTTATCGAAGCCAATGGGCTTGGTGAAAAGCTTGCCAATGGCCTGATTGATGATGTGATCGTATCAGCGCATGTCGAACAAGCTGTGATGGGCTAATCAGGCAGGCTTTGGCCTTGTCGCCAGATAGACGCCAGCGGATGCCAAACACAAGCCCAAAATATCTGTGATTGTCAAAACTTCTCCTAACACCAACCAGCCTTGTACTGCGGCAACAGGTGCAATCAAAAATAACAAGCTAGCTGTTTGATTGGCTGTGCCTTTTTTTAACAAGATCAAAAACATCACATAGGCGCCAAAAGACACCGCAATGATTTGCCATGCCATGCCAGCGATAAATTGCGTGGTGAAGGTGATTTGCGGCGTTTCAAATGCCATAATCAAGACCAAATGGAGCAAGGTTGCCGCGGCCGCTTGAATGATATTTGATTCAATCATTGGCAAATTTTGGCCAAAGCGTTTTTGATAAAGCGTGCCAGCGATGCTAGCACAGAGCGCGCCAAGGCATATCAGTAACGCAGGGTTTGGAATGGTCTCGCCAATATCAAAGCCAATCACAATCAGAGTGCCAGCAAAGCCTGTGACAATGCCAAGCCACTGCAAAGGCGAAATCTTTTCTCTTAAAAAGGGCACTGCCAAAATCGCGGTAAAGACAGGCTGTAATGAGATGATCAACGCCGCGATGATTGCATTCATGCCATGACTTAACGCCCAAAAAACACCGCCCAAATAAAAGCCATGTAATAACATGCCAGATAGGGCGGCATGGCCCATTTGGGTGACAGTTAATTTGGCAAATTGGTGGTGGTCAGATCCCTGAATTTTATGGCGATAATGATGATAAGCACGCAGTAAGAGGTAAAGTGTGAAAAAGCTGGCGCTCACGATGCCAAAGCGAAAGGCAAGCGCCGCAAAGGCTGTTGCATCTGCCATAATGGCCTTGGCAGAAATAAAAGCCGATGACCATAAAATCACAAAGGCCATCGGCAGAATTGCATAAAAATTCATGATGCGCTCAAATAGGGCCCCTCAGGATGGCTAGCTTAAATCTTCAGCCAGAATGGTCAATTGCACATGATAACAAGTCTCGCCATCTTCATCATCACGATACACGATGCCAAGTGTTTCTCCATCAATTTCAAATTCCGCAGAATCACCTGTTTGGGGGCGATGAATCAATTTGATATCTTGATTATCAAACCGCGTTTTTAGATACCGCTCTAATCTATCAATGTCTGCGCGTTCCATAATATGTGATCTTTCTGATTTGTCTTTTTTAATTCAATGGCCAACCGAAACGAAGGCCAACCGAAACGAAGATGTTGCCTCACCAAACAGGCAAGGCGTATCTGTTGTCATGCGCCATTGTTACTTATTTCCGTTATGTTGCGCAAATGCTTTCCTGATTTGTCCGCATATCGCCAACCCAAATATTTTTAGCCCCGTATCTTTAGACCCATATCTTTAGACCTGCATCTTTAGACCTGCATCTTTAGCCATGACGTGCCATTTGGCCACCATAGCTTGGCCAAGCAGGGCGCGTGGCAATATCATTGGCTTGGCAATTTTGGCATCTCATAATTTGTCCCAATTCAGGCACAGGAAATGTCAAATCAACTTTGCTTAAAAACCGTTCCACAGCGATTTCAGCATTATGACCGCAACGGTTGCACCAGCAAAAAACCGCTAGCCCTTCTTGTTG
>JBMHDH010000074.1:0-2708 GCA_049889495.1 Puniceispirillaceae bacterium (SeqCode)
TCCGCTAACAAAGATATGTTATGCTTGAACATCGCAAGATAACTTGTCGCTGGCGATCCTTTCACAGATAACGCATCTGAATAAATACGGCCGCCAATCTCAATACCTGTCTCCGCTGAGATCTGCTTTATCAATGAATCATTGGTAATATTTTCAACAAAAAGGGCGTTGGCCTTTACCTCATTTAAATAGGTGATAAGCGCAGCCATTTCTTGAGCTGAAGGCTCTGCTTCTGTGTCAATACCAACAGGGGCAAGGAACGTCATATCATAAGCATTAGCAAGATATCCAAAGGCATCATGAGCAGTTACAACAATCCGCTTTTCTGGCGCGATGGGGGCGAGTAAGTCTTTTGCTTCGGCATCGAGTGCTTTGAGCTTTTTAATATAGGCCTCGGCACGCGCCTGATAGGCTGCTGCATTGGCAGGATCTACCTGGCTCAGCCCCTTTGCAATCGCTTCAACATATAAAATACCGTTCCCAATATTATTCCAAGCATGTGGGTCCACACTGCCTTCCACCATCAAAGGGATAACCTTTTCTGTGACTGTTACGACAGGGGCCGTTGTGCCTGAATTGGCTATGAGATCTGATGACCAGGTCTCAAAACCTAGACCATTGACGAAGATAATATCTGCCTTTGTCACAGCAATCGCGTCCGCTGCATTAGGGCTGTAGAGATGCGCATCTGCATCTGGCCCGACAATTGATGATACCTGAGCATCCTCACCAGCCACTTGTTGCACCATATCTTCCAAAATGGAAAAACTGGCAACAGCTTTAATCTCTGCAACAGCGCTGTATGACCATAGGCAGCTTAAAAGAGCGATGAGTGAAAAACGATAACGAAACATGTGAATTCCACTTTCATGATATGTTTAGTATTGAGATGAACGAAAGCCGAGGGGAGAAGCCACAAGGCTGACGATAAAGAACAGGCCAGCCACTAGAACAATGGCAGGGCCTGTGGGCACTTGGCTCATATAGAATGAAATTATAAGCCCTGCCCAACAGCTGACAAACGCAAAGCAGAACGTCAGCATGATATAAGAGGTAATACCGGTGACCCAATAACGCGCTGAGGTTGCTGGCAAAATCATCAAGCCAACGGCCATCAAAGTGCCAAGAGATTTGAATGCCGCCAACAGGTTCAGCACAAGTAAGAACATGAAGATTTGAGGTATCATAGCGGCAAATCGATATTGGCTTGCGAAATAGACTGGATCAATCGTCGCCATGATCAGAGGCCGCAATAAAAAGGCGAAAGTAAATAAGGTTATCGTGGCAGTCGCCCCTATCAAAATCAATGTCTCATCATCAATCCCCAGGGTAGACCCAAATAGAAAGCTTTTTAAGGGGATAGCCGAGCCAGCCGAGGATAAAATGAAAATGCCAAGAGCCAATGAAATCAAATAAAGTGACGCCAATGAAGCATCTTCTTTAATGATTGTGCGACGCGCCAAAAATGAGGTGCAAAAGGCAACGATGACGCCGGCAATAATACCGCCTATCAACATCGATAAGACAGATAACCCTGCCACCACAAAGGCAATCACAATACCAGGAACAATCGCATGCGCCATTGCCTCTCCTGCAAGAGACAGACGGCGCAAAACCAAAAATGCACCAATCGGCGCCATGGACAAGCTCAAGACAGATGTGGCCACAAAAGCACGCTGCATGAACTCAAATTCAAGAAATGCCAAAGACAAACTCATGATCCAAGCTCCTCTTCAATCCAAGCAGCTTGTGTTGCAGAATAATAGCCATAACGTACAAGATTTTCAGTCGTCAGGAGTTCTGAAGTGGGGCCAAAACAACTGGCCCCATCCCCGATAAGCAACACATGATCAGATAGAGCGCGCACCGCATGCAAGTCATGTAAAACAATGATTTGACCTTTGCCTTGCAAGCGCCATTGTTCAATGATGCCTAGCAAATTGGCCTGCGTGGCTTGATCCATCGCGGTGAAAGGCTCATCTAGCAATAACAAAGGTGCATCTTGGACAATCGCGCGCGCAAATAGACAGCGTTGCAACTGCCCTGATGAACATTCATGAAGGGGCTGATTGGCAATCGCTGTTAATTGTGTTTGAGCTAAGGCCTCTTCAACCGCTTGTTGCTTGGCATGATTGATATGTGACCAAAAACCAAGCCCATGCCATGCCCCCATCGTCACCAAATCGCGCACACGAATAGGAAAATGACCATCAAATTCATCTCTTTGCCCTAAATAAGCTTTGGCAGGCTGGCCATCGCCATGCCATACAACCTCACCTTTAAGAGCAGGCTGCAGACCAAGTATGGTTTTGAGAAATGTTGATTTGCCAGCACCATTGGGACCAACAACAGCACAGATCTGCCCTGCCCCCACTTCAAAGTGAAGGTCTTGCACCAGTACATCTGAGCCATAACCAATGGTCATGCCATGACAAGAAACAATGTTTGACATCAATTAAAACGATCAACAGAGTTGCAAAGCAACTTACAGTACAGCGAAGCTGATAGCTGACCAGATAAGGCCTGCAGCAAGTGATGCCAATAATAGATTGTGAAAAATACTGTGGGACGTGAAGTTTATATTATCTATAAAACCACGGCGCTTGGTTTCTGCGAAAGACGATGCAGCCATATGATACTCCATTTTGAGGTCACCCGCCTCAAGTAAGGGTTATGTTTCATTGGCAGGTCTTCTGGCTTATGGTTAT
>JBMHDH010000075.1:0-7629 GCA_049889495.1 Puniceispirillaceae bacterium (SeqCode)
GTTGGGGAAAAGCCTGTTTTTGATTTTACCCCTCAAGATCATGTCAGCATTGGTGAAGGGCTGGCGCAGATGGATTTTGCTTCTGCTGCAAAATTATCAGGGGCGCGTTTTGTTGTCTTAAAAGGACAAATGGCACGTCTAGAACGAGCGCTTGCGGCCTTTATGCTTGATACCCATACAAAAGAAGCTGGTTATCAAGAAATGTTGCCACCTGCGATTGTGAACAGCAAAACTATGACTGGCACAGGCCAATTACCGAAATTTGCCGAAGATCTTTATCAGGTTGAAGAGGATAAATGGCTGATCCCAACCGCTGAAGTACCTTTAACAAATTTGGTTGCTGACAGCATTGTTGAGGCAGAAAACTTACCCTTGCGTATGACAGCCTATACCCCTTGTTTCCGCGCCGAAGCTGGCTCAGCAGGCCGTGATACCAGAGGCATGATCCGCCAACATCAATTCTCGAAAGTAGAGATGGTATCTGTTGTAAAGCCTGAAGATTCAGCAGAAGAGCTTGAGCGGATGACAGGGTGCGCAGAACGTATTTTGCAAAAATTGGGGCTTTGTTACCGCGTGATGAAGCTTTGTTCTGGTGATACAGGCTTTTCAGCAGAACAAACTTATGACATTGAGGTCTGGTTACCTGGTCAAGATGAAGGGCGTGGCATGTTCCGCGAGATTTCATCTTGTTCAAATTGTGGTCCCTTCCAAGCGCGCCGAATGAAAGCGCGGATGCGTCGAAAAGCGGGCGGTGACACAGAATTCTTACACACCTTAAATGGCTCTGGATTGGCGCTAGGTCGCACGATGATTGCGGTTTTGGAAAATGGCCAGCAAGCAGATGGCAGCGTGTTATTGCCCGAAGCCTTGCATCCTTATATGGGAACTGACAAGCTAGTACCATAACGCATAAATCACCTAATAACGGGGATGAAATAGGCAAAATGCGCATTTTGATCACAAATGATGATGGCATAGATGCTTATGGCCTAGCTTTATTGGCTGATTTGGCGCGTCCTTTTGCCAATGATATCACCATCATTGCGCCTATGGATAACCGATCAGGCACAGGCCGTTCTTTGACTTTAAAATCAGATATTCATCTGGCTGATTTGGGGCAGGGACGTTATGCCTGTTCAGGCACGCCTGCTGATTGTGTGTTATTGGGCTTGAATGTGTTAATGAAAGATAACCCGCCTGATGTGATTTTATCTGGTATTAATCACGGCCAAAATATCGCAGATGATATTGGGTATTCTGGCACGATTGGTGCTGCTTATGAAGGTGCCATTAACAACATTCCCTCATTGGCTTTCAGCCAGCAAAATGGGGATGGGCCAGATGATTTTGCCCCTGCCAGTGAAATGGGAGAAGCCGTACTGCGCTATGCGTTGGCCAATTTACCTGATCCTCGGTCTGTTATGAATTTCAATTTTCCACGCTTATCAGTTGGCAGAATTAAAGGCATTAAACCTGCTTTTTGTGACAGACATAAAGCAGGTGATATTGTCTATGACGGCGATACCCCGCATCATTACCGTATCGGGCCATTAAAGACCTTATCAGATATCACCAAGGGGTATGACAGAGATGTGCTTGATGATGGCTATGTCTCACTGACCATCTTATCCATGGATCAAACTGATCAAACAGAAATGCGCCGCTATAAATCCATTGATAGTGATTTGTTGCGTAATGGCTGATCGCGCGACGCAAGATCCTGAATTATTTGCGGCAAAGGCACAGCTTATTATGAAGCTGCGTGCGCTAGCCATATTGGATTCTTCTGTTTTAGCAGCCATTGAACGCGTCCCACGCGAGGTATTCTTGCCATCTGCTTTGCGTGTTCATGCTTATGAAAATGCGTCTTTGCCAATCGCCTTTGGACAGACCATCAGCCAGCCTTATGTGATTGCCAGCTCATTGGTGGCATTGGATATAAAACCTGCGCATCGTGTTCTGGAAATTGGCACTGGCACGGGCTATCAGGCCTGTGTTTTGTCCTATTTGGCGCGTCGTGTTTATTCTGTAGAACGATTGCGGCCCTTATTCGTCGAAGCAGAAATGCGTGTGAAATCCCTGCGCTTGACCAATATTTCTTTGCGTCACGCTGATGGCACCAAAGGCTGGCCAGAAGCCGCACCTTTTGACAGAATCATTACGGCTTGCCAATCAGATGAGGTGCCAGATAACCTGATTTCCCAATTAAAAGAAGATGGCGTTTTTATAGGCCCTGTTGGACCTGCTGGTCAGGAAAAATTGGTGCGTGTAAAAAAGCTTGCAACTGGTATTAAGACAGATACCATAATGGATGTGCGTTTTGTTCCGATGCTAGAAGGTACAGGTCTGTGATGCCAAAACAACAATTTCTTCACATGATTGGTAAAGTCAGCCTTTTGGCTGGTTTGACATTTGGCTTATCTGCTTGTGGGGCAAGTGATTTAAAATTGCCTGAGGTGGAATTACCATCCTTTTCTTTGACAAGAGATGTGCCAGCCCCAGCAAACAAAGGCACACAGCGCATCACACGAGAAACTATCCCTGTAAACAGGCAAATCATTGTGAGGGCAGGTGATACCATCTATGCGCTTGCCACGCGTTATCAGGTGACACCGCAATCTTTGATCGCTGATAATGATTTACAGGCCCCTTACGCCCTACAGCAAGGGCAATCCTTGAAAATCACCCCATCAAGAGAACATATTGTCCGCCCTATAGATAGCCTTTTTACCATCTCGCAACGCTATGCCGTCAGCCAATATCATCTTGCTGAGATTAATGAATTATCAGCACCCTATGAGTTAACGGTGGGGCAAGCCTTATTAATCCCTGATGCGCATGATTTTTCGGTGCTAGATGGCTCCAAAGGGGTGGATAGTGCGGCCTATGCCAAACCAGCACCGCAAGCTGTGATCACTGAGCAAATAACGCCAACTGATCCTGTAAAACCAGCGGCACCAGCCAAAGAGAAAAAGAATTTTGTGGCACCTGCCTTTGCCTCTGGTGATGCTTTTACATGGCCACTTGAAGGGGAAATTATCCTTGATTATGGACCTGCTGGGAAAGGTATTCATAATGATGGTGTCAATATTGCCGCAGATGCAGGGGCCGTTATTCAAGTCGCTGCCCCTGGCACGGTGGCCTATATTGGCCGTAATTTGAAATCATTTGGCTCAATGGTCTTGGTTAAGCATGATGGCGGCTATATTACAGCCTATGCCCATCTAGATGATGTGCGTGTTGCCGAAGGTGATGTGCTTGGCGCAGGGCAAACGGTTGGCACCGTCGGGCAAACAGGACGTGTAACAAGCCCGCAATTGCATTTTGAAGTGCGCCAGTCACGCCAGCCAATTAACCCGCATGACATTATAAATTCTTGATATTTATCAATATGTTAAAAAGAGATCTTTTGATCTAGCTTTGCGGCAAGATGAACGATGAATTGAGCGGCTGTTCTGCCTGAACGATTGCCTCTTTCCATGGCCCATTGTAAGGCCAATGAGCGGGCATCTTCTTCACTTATTGGCAATGCAAAATGGCTGATATAACCATTTACAATGGTAAGATAGGCATCTTGATCAAGCGAATGAAAGCCAATCCATAGCCCGAAGCGATCTGATAAAGACACTTTTTCTTCGGTGGCTTCTGACGGGTTAACCGCAGAAGAGCGTTCATTTTCAATCATCTGTCGCGACATTAAATGGCGGCGATTTGACGAGGCATAAAAGACCACATTAGATGGTCGTCCCGTTAATCCACCTTCAAGAGCAGCTTTTAAGGCCTTGTAGCTTGATTCTGCGGCCTCAAAAGCCAGATCATCACAAAAGACAATGAAAGATCTGTCTTGTGTGGCAAGATATTGCATCAGACGTGGTAAATCTTCGATATCTTCTCTGGCAATTTCTATAATCGCCAAATCATAGCCCTCGCTTTGTATTTGGCCATGAACGGCTTTGATAATGGACGATTTTCCAGTGCCTCTTGCGCCCCATAACAGAGCATTATTGGCTAATTTGCCTTCGGCAAAGGCTTTGGTGTTCGCGTATAATTTATCAATTTGCGGCTGGATGCCCTTTAGCAAAGATAGAGGGATGCGCGAAATCGTGGGCACCGCTTGGCAATGGCCAAGTTGTTTATCCCATACATAACCATCAGCTGGCGTCAAAACTTTGCCTGACACTGGCGCAGGGGCGATCCTGTCTAAGGCATCAGCGATTCTGGTTAAAAGGGGAAGTACATCAGGGTTGGTCATCATCTTTATTACCTAGCTTCGGACGGGGTGACAGGCGGGCATGAAAGCTGCCTTTACGCGCGTAATCTATGAAATCTAACATAACGCAGATTATATCATAAGCAAGGCCCAGAAAGCGCGCTTTTTGCGCCGAATTTTTATTCTCATCTTTATTCCAGAAAACAGACCAGTTTGGCGTTGAAAGCAACGACAAGGCAAGCTAATGTGAGGCTCAATACGTATTTATTTTGCTGGTAAAAGAGATCACGTCATTTATCAGCCCATCACGGAGATGAAACCCATGTTTATCAGCCCAGCATTTGCTCAAGCAACAGGCGGCGCGTCTATGACAGCACAGCTACTTCCTTTTGTTTTGATCTTCGCAATCTTTTATTTCTTTTTGATCCGCCCACAGCAAAAAAGAGCCAAGGCGCATCGTGAAATGGTCATGTCTGTTGCCAAGGGGGACAAGGTGACAACCTCAGGTGGTCTGCGCGGTGTCATTGCAAAGGCGGTTGATGATCAAGATTATGTAACTGTTGAAATTGCAAAAGACGTCAAGGTGGAAGTTGTCCGCTCGATGATTGCAACAGTTGAAAAGAAAGACGCATCATAATCAGATGCGCTTCCCTTAAGCCGATAGGGGAATAACAGATATATGAATGTGGTGATAATGGCTGATCTTCAGATTGGCTTTTATCACATTGGCGATTTGTCAGATGGTATCTGGCTTATGATTTCAATTTCGTCACGCACCTATATCATTATGGTTTTTTTGTAAGGTTAAGATAATGTTACAATTTGAAGGCTGGAAAAAAGCACTTGTGGCTTTGGTCTGTTTTACAGGTTTTGTGTATGCGGCACCTAATGTCATTGGTGCAAGAGATTTTGGCGGTATTTTGCCAGGTCAAAGCATTAATCTTGGCCTTGATTTGCAAGGTGGCTCACATCTGTTGTTACAGGTCGATAGCGATGCGGTTCAAAATGAACGTTTGGAAAGCATCGGCGAATCTCTTCGTCTGGAATTCAGAGACAAAAGAGTTCGCTTTAAGGATTTGCAAGTCTCAGATGGTGTGTTGTCTTTCAGCCTTCGTGATGACAAATCAGGCGATGCCAGAGAAGAGGCATTGCGCACTTTAGGCAATGATTATCTGATCACCACACAAGGCCGCGATACATCAATCCGTTACAGTGAAGAGGGGATTATTGCCCTACAAACAAACACGGTTGAACAATCCATTGAAATTATTCGCCGCCGTCTTGACCCAGATGGCACAAAAGAGCCTGTTATCCAAAGACAAGGGGCAAGCCGTATTTTGGTGCAACTGCCTGGTGTTGAAAACCCTGAAGAGGTAAAACGCTTGCTTGGTCGCACCGCAAAATTAACCTTCCAATTGGTTGATTTGCGGACAACCGCATCTGAAGCGCGTGCCTCTGGCCGTGTGCCACCAGGGGCTGTGTTAATGGAATCTGCGAATGATGATGGCACTTATTATGTGGTGGAAAAGCGCGTCATGGTCAGTGGCGAGACGCTAGAGACAGCACAAGCGGGATTTGATCAGAACAACCAGCCAGCTGTGAATTTTTCATTGAATTCAGAAGGGGCACGGAAATTTGGTAAGGTCACGGGCGAAAATATCGGTCGTCCTTTTGCCATCATCCTAGATGGCAAAGTCGTTTCTGCCCCTACCATTCAGGCGCAGATCTTTGGTCAAGGCCAGATCACAGGCAATTTCTCTGTGGCTGAAACCAATGAATTATCATTGATCTTGCGCGCAGGGGCTTTGCCAGCACCTTTGATCGTTCTTGAAGAACGTTCTATCGGCCCAGGCTTAGGTGCGGATTCTGTCGCAGCTGGTCAGGTAGCTTCGGTTGTTGGGCTGATCCTTGTGATGATTTATATGATCGCCAGCTATGGTCAATTTGGCGTCTTTGCTGTTGGGGCCTTGTTAATCAATATTGTGTTGATCCTTGGTGCTTTATCAGCCATTCAGGCCACTCTAACCTTGCCAGGTATTGCAGGTATTGTGTTAACGATGGGGATGGCGGTTGATGCGAATGTTCTGATTTTTGAACGCATCAGAGAAGAATTGCGTCGGGGCAGATCAGTCTCGGCAGCCATTGAAGCAGGATATGGCAGAGCCATTTCAACCATTATCGATTCCAATTTAACCACCTTATTTGCGGCATTATTCTTGTATATTTTCGGATCAGGGCCGATCAAAGGGTTTTCTGTTACCTTGGCGTTTGGGATTATTACATCCATGTTTACTGCGATTATGGTCACAAGATTATTTATTATTTTGTGGCTAGGGCGCAATCGCAACAAGGCATTGGTTCTGTAGGGAGCATAAAGAGTTATGGCATTTCGTTTTAAAATTGTTCCTGAAAATACCAAGCTGGATTTCCAAGGAAAAAATAAATTTGCTGCTGTTTTTTCAGCATTCTTGATCTTAGGGTCTGTGGGGTTGTTTTTAATTCAAGGCCTAAATTTGGGCATTGATTTTAAAGGTGGCATCTTGCTTGAAGCGAGAACAGGCCAAGCTGAGGCAGATGTTGGGGCTTTGCGCCGTGACCTTGGGGCATTGGGGCTTGGTGAGGTCGCCATTCAAAGCTTTGGCGCACCGCAAGATGTGCTTATTCGTGTGCAACGCCAAGAAGGTGATGAAAAAGCACAAATTGCCGCGCTTGATAAGATTACCGAAACGCTTGGGGCTGATTATGAGGTCAGACGAACAGAATTTGTTGGGCCAACGGTGGGCGCTGAATTAAAAGAAAAAGGCATTTTGGCTGTTTGCTGTGCGTTAATGGTCATCATGGTCTATATTTGGTTCCGTTTTGAATGGCAGTTCTCAATCGCTGCGATTTTGGCACTAACCCATGATATTTTATCGACCATTGGTCTATTTGCCTTAACGTCATTTGAATTTAATCTGGCGACTGTGGCCGCGATTTTGACGATTGCTGGTTATTCTATCAATGACACTGTGGTTGTGTTTGACCGCGTGCGCGAGAATTTGCGCCGTTATAAATCTTATGAGCAACTTGAGATTCTGAATGTGTCTTTGAATGAAACATTATCACGCACCGTGATGACATCTGTGACAACCGCTTTGGCGTTGTTGGCCATTATCATTTTTGGCGGTGCGGTGTTACGTGATTTTGCGATTGCGTTGCTTTGGGGCGTGACAATCGGGACGTATTCCTCAATTTTCATCGCTGTTGGCTTTTTATCTCGTTTTGATTTAAAGGCAGCCGCTGAAGAAGCTGATGACGATGGACAGGCCAAAGCTGATGGCTGATGCGACTGATAAAGGACGCCAAGTCTTTGTTGATATACAGGAATTTCAAAGTGATGGTCAGCTAACGATCATCCATTCCTATGGCAATCAGGGCTT
>JBMHDH010000076.1:0-23939 GCA_049889495.1 Puniceispirillaceae bacterium (SeqCode)
CCTTACTTTTGAAGATATGGTCGCAATTGAACCAAAATTAACAAAAGATGTGATGAATTATCTATCTGTTGAAGGGGCGGCCAAAGCCAGAACCAGCTTTGGGGGCACAGCACCAGATGAAGTGCGCAGGCAAATTGCCACCGCGCGCGCCACATATAAATTGCAATAAGCCTAGCATGGCTGACATAACAGCAAAGAGAGATCACCTATGATGGCATCTTTAAAAACAGCACTGACGATTGCGCTTGCCGCAGGCTTGCTTATATCTGTATCAGCATGTGGCAAACGCGGTGATCCTGTGCGCCCTGCCGATGTGCCTGCCGCTAGCGCAGACGCATCAAGTTAATAATAGAGTAAATAGAAGATACCTTATGCCTTTTTACCATGATGATAACGGCCAATTAATGGTTGATGGCCTTGCCGCAACCGATCTTGCACAAGAATTTGGCACACCGCTTTATGTCTATTCTGCAGAGGGCTTTACCGACTATTTCAAAGCCTTTCAAGACGCGGTGGCACCTGTTAATGGCAAGGTGCATTTCGCAGTCAAAGCCAATTCATCCTTGGCCATTTTATCCTTATTGGCAGATTTGGGTGCGGGGGCAGATATCGTATCAGGGGGCGAGATGCAACGCGCGCTTGCCGCTGGGATCGCCGCCAAAGATATTGTGTTTTCAGGCGTTGGCAAAACAGATGATGAAATCAGACTGGCTTTGGCAAGAGGTGTGGGACAAATTAACGCTGAATCTATCGCAGAAATCCATCATATCGAGGCGATTGCCACCGAATGGGGTCTGAAGGCACCTGTGGCCATCAGGGTTAACCCTGATGTGGACCCCAAAAGCCATGAAAAAATTTCAACAGGACAAAAAAGCACCAAATTTGGCATTCCGATTGCCAATGGTGAAGCAGAGGCGACCTATCGCTATATTCATGAAAGCGATCATTTAATCAATGCAGGCTTGGCTGTTCATATCGGATCGCAATTGACTGATTTATCGCCATTTCAGCAAGCCTATGAGGTGCTAATTGGCTTAGCAGATGATTTGCGCGCCAAAGGATATGCGGTGCCAACACTTGATTTGGGCGGCGGGCTTGGCGTGGATTATCACAGCGACGGCAAGCCAGATTTTGCCGCTTATGGCGCGCTTGTCACATCATTATTTGCCGATCTTGATTATCAGCTAGGCTTTGAGCCTGGGCGGTCAATCGCAGCAGATAATGGCATTTTGCTGACCTCTGTGCTCTATACAAAACAAGCAGAAGATAAAGATTTTATCATTATTGATGCCGCAATGAATGATTTGTTGCGCCCTACCTTATATGAAGCGCATCACCGCGTGGAGCCTGCCATTCAATCAAACCGCGCAAGCCGCCTATCAGATGTGGTTGGGCCAGTTTGCGAAACAGGTGATTATCTTGCCAGAGGGCGCGAGGTACCAGCAATGGAATCTGGTGAATTAATGGTTGTGTTTAACGCAGGTGCCTATGGATCTGTGATGGCGTCAAATTACAATACCAGAGCCATGCCAGCTGAAATTTTGGTGCATGATCAAAAAGCGCATATCATCAAACCACGCAAAACCATTGAACAATTGCTTGATGAAGAACAAAACCCCTTTCGGTCTTAAAAAGGGGCTGATTTCTGATTAAGAGGCTGTGTTTGGGGTGAGGCGTATGGCCAAAGGTTCAACTCTGACCTCTGCCTTTGATGTGTCTTCCACTGTCAGCTGGATAAAGAAATCTGTCATATCTTTGCCATCAATAAAGGCATCTGTTGGCAAAATGCGCTGTGTATGAAGCACCACACCATCTTCATCTGCAATCGTTAACCGCAACGGGGCCGCATGGGTGCGCCACTGTGATGTATTGGCCAAAAAACCACTGATACGCAAGGTATCACCAGCAAAATTTGCTTTCAGCCCTTGGACTTCTAGCTTTGAGATATCTGGCCTAATTTCCAAGCCAGACATATCAAATAGCTGAATGGTGCTTGGCACATAAGAGGTAATCAGCCCGCGGTTAAAGCTGATGAGAGAGACAAAAATAATCGCCAGAGCGCATAAAATTAACGGCGCCCGCAACACAGACATCGAATCACGCAATAAGGGCGTCTCGCTTGCCTCTTCCCCACCAATATCAGGTGCCCAAACATGGTGACACACAGAACAACGCACCTGTTGCCCAGGTGTCGATAGTTGTGATGATTCGATCCTGAAAATCGTTTCACAATTTTCACAAGTCAGTAGCATGGACTATTCTTTGCCTCGTAATTGCCTTATCATAACTATATTTTGCAAAAACAGTGATGGCTAGCGCGATTTAATGAAAATCGGCAATCAATAAGGGACCTGTTACAGATGCAAGGCAAAACATCACAACATAGCAATTTGATAGAGGCCATTTCCTATCTTGTTATTGGGTTTGGTATAGCAATCAGCCTATTGCAATATTTTGTGTTAACCCTGCCCAAACCAGCCCCCGTTATTGGCAAAGCAGATGGCATTGTGGTCGCAACAGGTGGCCAAGCCAGATTGCGTGCGGGACTTGCGCTTTTGCGAGATGGCAAGGCACCCGTTATGTTAATCAGCGGCGTTGGCAGTGGCATTTCCAAAGAGATGATTGCACAATCTTTTGCGCTGACTACTGAAGATCAAACGCTGCTTGATTGTTGTGTTAAACTAGAATTCGAAGCCAATGACACATTTGGCAATGCTATGGCCGCGCGGCAATGGGCAAAAGGCCAAAACATCAACCGCATCATTTTGGTCACATCCCATTATCATATGCCGCGGGCAACGTTGGAATTTCGTCAAGCCATGCCAGAGCATGACATCATCGCCTTTCCCATTATTGCACCGAGCCTGATTGATCAGCCCTGGTATCATAGCTGGGACAGCTTACGGCTTTATGCACGTGAATTTTTAAAATATCATTATCGCAAAGCAGGGCTTATTCTTGGCCTGCCTCAATAATTGATTTGCGCACATCTCTGGTTCTGGTGAATAAATCATGCAATTTATCACCTTCTTTCCAGCGAATCGCCCGTTGCAAATAGCTCAAATCTTCGTTGAATCGCTGTAATATCTCAAGCACAGCTTCATCATTATTCAAAAAGACATCACGCCACATGGTTGGATCAGATGCCGCAATACGGGTGAAATCACGGAAGCCAGATGCTGAAAACCGAATCACATCATTTTTGATATCTTCTTCAAGATCCACCGCCGTGCTGACAATGGTATAGGCAATCAAATGCGGCAAGTGAGAGGTCATTGCAACCACTCTGTCATGATATTTGACATCCATCTGTTCTGTGTTGGCACCAAGATGGGTGATAAAATCACGTAATTTTGTAACTTCTGTTTCATCTGCGCCATCTGGCACCAACAGCCAATAGCGGTTTTCAAACAGGCTGGCAAAACCCGCCGCTGGACCTGAAAATTCTGTCCCCGCCATCGGATGGCTTGGGATAAGATGGCACGCAGCTGGCACCAACGGTTTCAGATCACGAATGACAGACCCTTTGGTAGATCCTGTATCTGTGATCACGGCCCCGTCTTTGAGGTGCGGGATAATCTGTTCCATCACAGATTTCATAGCGCCAACAGGCACAGCCAGAATCACCAAATCAGCATCGGCGATACAATCAGAAATCTGGTCAGGGTTTTCATCACCAATTGATAGGTCACGCGCAGTTTGGCGCACCTCTTCAGAGGCATCATAAACAGATATGATCCCGCCCACAGATTTCAGCCGTGCTGCATGGGCAATGGACGCACCAATCAGCCCAATGCCAATAATTGCCGTTTTTTGATAACTCATAATCTAGGCCAAACCCCTACCAAATAATTCTATGTCTTACGATACGTCTTTTACCAATGATGCAAAGGCAGCCAAGACGGTTTCCATTTCATCATCTGTGCCAATTGACATACGCAAATAATCTTGCAGATGATAGGGTGTCATTTCACGAAGCAGGATATGACGCTCTGCCAAATAAGCCAAGGCAGATGCCGCATCAGGACCATTATGGCCTGAAAAATCAATTAGGAAAAAATTGGTGGTTGTTGGCAAAACACGAAGCCCAATTTCTGCCATACGCTCAGGGAATAAAGCCTGCCATTTGGCATTATGTTCTAGTGATTTTTGCTGAAATTCCACATCTTTCACCGCAGCAATGCCAAGCGCACTTGCCACCGAATTAATCGAAAAAGGCGGTCTGATAGATGCTAAAACAGCCAAAATATCTTGTGGAAAATACCCCCAACCAAGACGCTGAGCGGCCAAGCCATGCATTTTCGAAAAGGTGCGGAACATCACCACATTATCATGATCTTCAACCATCCGCGCGCCATAGGACATGCCATCTTCAACATATTCAGCATAAGCCCAATCCAATACCAAAATCACATGTGATGGCAGGCCAGCATGCAAGCGGCGCACTTCACTTTCTGAAATCATCGTGCCAGTTGGATTATTGGGATTGGCAAGAAAGACAATCTTTGTGCGCTCTGTGACCGCCGCAAGGATATGATCGACACTGACAGTTAAACCATCATCTTTTGCCACAACAGGCACACCGCCCGCGATACGGGTGGCTTGCGGGAATACCAAAAAGCCATATTCCGTATGAATGGCTTCATCCCCATCTTCAAGATAGGCCAAACAAATCAGCCCAATCAGCTCATCTGAGCCATTAGCAGATAAAATACGCTCTGCTTCAAGCCCATAACGATCGGCAATCGCCTCATGCAATTCAGCAGATTGTGGCACATTATAATGATTAATCTGAAAAGGTGCCGAGCGCAGAGCCTCTTCGACCTTTGGCGACCACCCAAGCGCACCTTCATTGGCTGACAATCGAATATTTTTCTGATTCGATGTTTTGCCAAGGGCGGGGCGATAAGAGACCAAGGTGCGAACAGCGTCTTTTGGAATTGGGTTTGCCATCTTTTGCGCTCTGTCATTAAGGCTAGTGAAAGATTATGATTGCATAATCGGTTTGGCGTATTTTCCCACGATTACAGCGCTAGGTAAAGCCTCGCTTGCCTTTTGTGCGTCAAGATGCCCATCATCCTGTTTGACCAGCACTTCATCATCATCTGTATCATCTGGCAGATTGCGGCAAATCACAAAGCCTGTCTGGTCTGATTCATGACGCAAAAACGGAATAGAGGCCGATATATAAAGGCCTTTATCACTGCCCAACTCACCCTGGATTTCTGCGAGCTCATCTGTTGTGATGATGGCACAATCTGAAAGGCCATCTGCCAATTGCCCAACTGCCTGCATTGCGCTCTGTTTTACATCTTCTTTCATAAAGCCTGCGCCATGTTGGCGTGCTAAATCTCTGGCATTGGTGCTATGAGATATAAGATAATCTGGCTTTTGTTCAGCAATAGAGGCTGAAATAATATGCCGCCATAAGGCAAAGACCAAACGCGCATCCCCAGATGGGTCGGCAGAGATAAGCGCGCGCATCATGGCTGCTTCTCTGTCTGGGCGAAAGACATCAGAGCCTAAGACTTTTTGTTTCACCACTTCACGTGATAAGGCGCGCCGCTTGCCAAGCAAGTGCAATAATTCATGATCAATCGAATCAATCTCTTTGCGCAGAGATGTCAGGCCTGTTTCTGTTGTCTTGGATGGTTCGGTCATAATTACATTATCATTTGTTCTGGCACTGGTTCTGGTCAAAAAGATGACCTTAAAAAATCACCTTTAAACGGTCATGTTATCGCAATCGTAAGGCCATTAATATTTTTTGTCATCCTTCATCAATCCAAATGATACATCCCTTGCAATTAGATCACCAAGAAGGGTAGATCACCAAGAGGGGTAGATCGCCAAGAGGTGCGCTTACTTTGTTTGCACGGTACGCGAAGTCTGGTTTTCCACTGCAGGGCGCAACAGCCCTGACAAGACAGGTTTGGATGGCATCACACGCTGTTTTGGACTGGCATAGGTTAACTTGCTTGCCTCAATAATCATCGCACCACCAAATAAGCCCCAGCCATAATGACCAATATGATCTGTCATCATAGCCATTTTAAAAGGCAGGCGCATGGCCATAGGCGGCAAAAAAACACAACGCCTGACAGATAAGATCTCAAATCCTGTTTTGCGTAATAATTTTGTGATCTGCGCCTTTGAAAAGGGCCTGCCATGGCCAAAAGGCGTGCTCTCATCTCTCACCCATAGGCTGGCACGATTGGCAACCAACAGCAATAATGAGCCTGCGCTTGTCAAAACACGGTGCGCCTCTGCCAGTGCGGCTTCGGCATCATAACAATATTCTAAACCATGACAGATGATAATCTGATTGGCACAATCACTTGCCAAAGGCCAATGATGTGATTCAATCGTCGCGCTTGTTACCTTACCTTGCACACCATGGGCCAGCGCCCCCATTTCAGAGGGGATCATCACAGGCATTGGCAAATCAGATGGCAAACACATGAAAGGATAACCAAATCCAATGGTCAGCCGATCATCTAGGTGATTGTCCTTTGGTATGGCCAATGGCGGCAAGTGCGATCTGATCAAATGCGCCAACAACCTGCCATTTGGGCTATGATAAAAGCGGTCAATATGCGCAATCTCTGTGCTATTATTTGCCAAATCTTGCATATAGTCAGGCATTTTATCTTTTATTTGCGCGTTATTTTCTGGGGTGTCTGGCCTCGCCATGTCTTCGCTCTTTTATTGCCTCTCTGCCCATGCTAGCCTGCCCTTATTCCAAATGGCAAATATTTGACACATCATCTATTTGTTTTCTTCATTGCTGTTAGGGCAAATTGCGATAAGGCCAAAATCGATGGCAATCGAAATCAAAAAATACGCCAACCGTCGCCTTTATGACACCAAAGGGTCTGTTTATATCACGCTGTCAGATTTAGATAAGATGATTTGCGCTGGTACAGATGTGCGAATCAGTGATGCAAAAACAGGTGAAGATTTAACAGCCACCACCTTGTTTCAAATCCTCTATGACAGGCAAGCAAATGGTGCGCCTTTGTTATCAGCTGATATGTTGGCCATCTTATTGCGGTACCATAATTCACATGATGCCCCTGATTTAACCAGCCATCTGGCCCGCACTTTGACTGATTTTGAGGCTAAAAAGACAGGTGATAAGGTCAATCAGCTAGATCAAATCAAGCAAGCATTGGCACAATTAAATGATGCTGTGGCATCACTAGACGATTAATCCTAACAAATCTTAATCCTGACCAGAAGTGAAGTGCTGGCAAGATCGTGTATGCGCACCTGATTAATGGGTGATGTTGGATAATTGATAGGCTGCTTCTTTGCAATCAGGATAAATATCTGTTTTTGCAGTGCGCACGCGCGCTTGGATCACAGTTGGCAATGACATCATTTTGTCAAAAATAGTGCGCGCCAATGTTTCTTGTAGATCATAATGTTTTGCCGAAGTGATTGCCAAAACACCGTCACGAATTTGATCATAATCAAGCGTGTTATCAATATGATCTCTGGTTGGCTCTGCTTCTGCTTGCAACACAAGCTCGACATCTACCATAACCGTTTGTGGTGCCGCTCTTTCATGATCATAAATGCCAATAGAACATTTTGTTTCAATGGCCGTGACAAAAAACCGTCTGGTAAGGGGCAAGGTTGACATGGCGGTGGCTTCCCATAAATGGCATGACGATTTCGCATGATGTAAATCGACAAAATAGTGGCTAGTCGTTCAGGAAAGCCACATCTCGCATTTGCGGATTAAGATGCGCGCCCCCATCAAGAACAATGGTATGTCCTGTCATAGCAGGTGATGTCAACAAAAGACGCATGGCAGAAATGATTTCTTCTACGCTTGCGCCTTGGCCTAATAAATTGCGTTTGTGCGCTGCTTGAAATTCAGCGTCATTCTGGCCACCAGATGGCAAGGTGATGCCTGGTGCAATGGCGTTAATGCGGCATTGAGGGGCATAGGCTTGGGCCGCCATCATCCCCAAGGTCTGCATGCCTGCTTTGGAGAGGGTGTAGCTGAAATAATCTGGGTTCAGACCAAATAATTTTGAATCAAGCATATTAATCACTGCGCCTGTTTCCCCATCAGGCAATTGTTTTACAAAATCACGAATCAATAAGGCAGGCGCGATGAGATTCACCGCCAAATGATGATGGGCTTGCGCTGCGGTGAAATCAAACCCGTCATCATATAAGAATGACGATGCGCTGTTGATCAAGCCGTGTAAGGGTCCTGATTCGCTTGCCTTTGCCATCAGGGATTCTGTGTCATCTGGACATGATAAATCAGCACGAATGATGCTCGCTTTCACATGCTCTGCCCCATAATCATCACGCCATTGATCAATCAAAGCTTCTGCATCTTTTATCGATTGATGGCAGTGCAAAATCACATGCCAGCCATCTTGCAGACAAGCCTCTGCCAAATAGGCCCCCAATCTTTTGGCGGCACCTGTGATTAAAATGCGTCGCCCCTGTCCAAAGCCTGTTATCTTGCGATCACTTTGACCAGAAGGTTTATGATCCCAATCAGAACGATCAGGGTGATTCGGGTGATGGCCATCCATGCGCTTTTGTCATCTTTGTTACAAAAAATACTATGACACTTCTTACGATGACAAACCCAGCAAAGATGACTTTGTACAGAATCAAAGAAAATCAAAAGATTTTTGGATATCATTTATAATTTGGCGCAGATGATATCGGGGAAGATCTGACATTGTTTTGTGATGACATTACTATCCCAGCCACGAAGCAAACCATAATCTGTTAATAAAACCGCTGTTAGGCCAAATGTTTTAGCACCTAGAATATCGGTATGAAGCGAATCGCCCACCATGGCAATTTTTGATTTATTTAAGCGCTTGCCTGCTTTTTTCTCTAGCGCGTCGACCGCCAAACCATAGGCAGGCTGAAAGGGTTTGCCTGTCATGATAAGCGCGCATTGCGTGGCCGCTCTGGCGCGCATGCCCCAAAAACCAGGCTCGAAAGAAAAGCCTTGGCCCACAGGTGCAGAGACATCAGGATTGGCAATCAGCAATTTCGCATGGGGCGTTGCTGTTAAGGCCTCTTCCAAATGCTGTTGCGCTGTCTCGGACCAAGAGGTGGCACCCATAAAGCAAAATACATCTGCCTGATGCCAGTCATAACCAAAATCAGATGCGGCCTGCGCACCATAAACAGGACCATCTAAATCTGCAAAAGGTACGGCATTGGCACATAAATAAGAGAGCCGCAAATCAGGGTTGTTCTGTGCTTGCTCTTTTAAATAATGATAAGCGGCATCACGGCTTGAGATAATATCGCTTGTCACCACTGGCAAATCCCACCCAACATAGGTTGGCAAGCGATTAGCGGCTGGCTGGCTGGCCCCATTTGTTAAAATCACAATGGGTTTTTCTTTGGCAGCTGCGGCAGCAAAAAAGGATTGGATACCATCAATAGGTGCAGAACCAAGGCCAATCACACCATAAGAATCGAGGATGAACCCATCCACATCATCAATCACATCTGTTAAACGGGCGATATGGCGCACATCATCGGCGTGCCCCGCTGGCAAGATAGGCGCATCAGCCTTGCCAGATAATGTTTCATAAAAATCACGATAAAGCGCAATGGTCCGCGCCGCTGTCATCGGCATAGCGGCATTAAAGTGATCTGATTGCCTGCTATCTTTGTTAAAATGGTCTGTCATTATTTTTGGTCCAATTGCCCTTATGCCTCTTATATAAGGGAAATATCTGACGTGATACCAGCTTAAAAAACGATACAGGACCAGCCAAGCGATATGACAAATTCAGACCAAGATCAGACCATCCCTTATTATGATGTCATCATTATTGGATCTGGCATTGCAGGCTTGACCGCCGCACGCATCATCAGACAATCAGGTCACAATTGCTTGATCCTTGACAAAGGCAGACGCATTGGTGGGCGATGTGCCACAAGACGCCAAGAGGGGGTGATCTTTCACCATGGGGCGCAATTTTTCACCGCCAAGGATCCTGAATTTCGCACGCTGATCGATCAAGCCACACAAGCTGGTGCGGTTGCAGAATGGGTATTTGGCCAGCCTGATATGCCCCAAGAGAGACGCTGTTATGTAGGGACGCCTACCATGCGCGATTTTGCCAATTTTCTAGGCCAAGATATCGCCATAACGCAATCTGTACAAATCACAGCCATTGAACGCCGCACAAAAGATCTGGTGCCCCATTATCATCTGATCAGTGATGATGGCACAAAGTATCATGCCAAATCTGTGATTGTAACAGTACCAGCACCACAAGCAGAACTATTGGTGCAGCCTGTCTCTGAGGTGCTTGCCGCCACTGCAGCGCAAGCGCGCTATGCGCCCTGTTGGACCGTGATGATTGCCTTAAATAAAGCACTAGATCATAACCTGGTCGACCAATTACCACTTCGTGCCAGTGCCGCGTCTGAGTCTGTTTTTGGATGGGCCAGCTATGAGCCCGCCCGCCCACAAGCAAACAGCATCCCCCCTGCTTTGACTTTGCAAGCGGCCCCCGAAGCCAGCCAGAAAATGATCAATTGGGACAAAGAAGATGTGATTGCTGCGATGATTGAAGCCTTTCATCAGGCCACAAATAGCCCGATAACAAGCGATATGATCAGCTTTACCACAGCGCATCGGTGGCTCTATGCCAAGGTGGAACAAGCCGCGTCATCTGATCTGGCATTTGCAGATCATGATGACACGCTGTTATTGGCTGGCGATTGGTTTGGCCCAGCGCGCATTGAAAGCGCCTTTATAGCTGGCAGGCGCGCGGCACGTCATTATCTTGCCGCTTCACATCAGCGGTGAGTTTGGCCTTGCCTTAAGAGGCTTTTAATTCAGCCGCGGTGATGAATTGGCCAAAAGCCTCGCACCAAATAATCAAAGCAGGAAAGCGGCTGACATCCACTTGCATTGGCACGTCAACAGAGAAATTTTCAAATGCTTTTATCGGCGCCACTTCAACAGAGCTGTCTTTAATAGCAAGGAAATCTGCTTCAGTTTCAACGAATTTTGGTGTCATATAAAGACGATAATCAGGCCCTGGCGCAATTTTGCCATCAAGCCAGATACGATCAGCAGAGACATTAATTTGCCCCTCTCCCCAATGAAAAGCATCTGAATCAGCCAAGTCACGCACAAATTCACCTTGGCGTTCAATCGAGGATGACAAGCTTGCCAAAGCGGCATCATCAAGCCCTTTTTCAGCTGTTAAAATTGGCAAGAAATACACGCCAAGACCAAAACCAACAATCAGGCCAGCGATAAATTTGGCCGCGCCAAATAATATAAGATGCTGGC
Source organism: Puniceispirillaceae bacterium (SeqCode) (assembly GCA_049889495.1). GTDB lineage: Bacteria > Pseudomonadota > Alphaproteobacteria > Puniceispirillales > Puniceispirillaceae > UBA685. Next base: position 11,315 of record JBMHDH010000076.1, read on the forward strand.
GTGCCCATGCCATAAGGGACTGAATTTTTTGTTTCATTATGATCTATTGCCTCCCAAAATCATCATGCGATTTCTACTTGATTATTGCGAGGTTACACAGCTTTAATCTTTTCAGTCCATTGAATTATGCGATAAGCGGTCTGGCCAGATGTCACAAAGACCCAATAAGGATTGAAAAATTATGAAAATTACAGAATTTGAAAGCTTTGTCGTTGGTACCCCGCCACCTGGCCATGGGGGGCGTTACTTCCTATTTGTGAAATTAACATCTGATAATGGCATTGTGGGTTATGGCGAAATTTATGCAGGCCATATTGCGCCAGATATCATCACTGCGATTGCCCGTGATGCGTTTGAACGCCATTTGCTTGATCAATCTGTTTTTGGTGTTGAAAATTTCATGCGCAAAATGCATGGGGCAGGCTTTTTGCATCGCCCTGATCCAACCATGATGGGGGTGGCAAGCGGGATTGAAATGGCAATGTGGGATATCATTGGCAAAGCCCTTGATCAGCCCGTAGCCAATTTAATAGGCGGACGTATTCATGATCATTTGCGCGTCTATACTTATCTTTATCCAGATGATGGCGAAGATGCTGGTCAATTTTACGCTGATCCGATCAGAGCTGGCGAACAAGCCGCAGCCGCGCTATCACAAGGTTTTACTGCGGTGAAATGTGATCCCGCAGGGCAATATACCATCTTTGATCCGCGCCAACCTGATTTAGAATCACTAACCAGATCTGCAGAATTCTGCCGCTCTATCAGAGAGGCGGTTGGGGATAAGGCGGATATTTTATTCGGCACACATGGACAATTTTCGCCATCAGGTGCGATTCGCATGGCAGATGCCATCGCGCCCTATACCCCATTATGGTTTGAAGAGCCGACACCACCTGATTTGCCAGAAGAAATGGCGTTGGTCGCAAAACAATCATCTGTGCCCGTTTCCGCAGGTGAGCGGCTTTGCACCCTTTATGAATTTCAGCGTCTTGCCAGCCATAAAGCGGCAAGTATTTGGCAACCCAATCTTGGCCGTGCAGGCGGCATACTTGAAGGCAAAAAAATCGCAAGCCTTGCCCAAGCCCATTATTGTCAAATTGCCCCGCATTTATATTGTGGACCGCTTGTTGCCGCGGCCAATAGCCAGCTTGCGTCAACATTGCCAAATTTCCTGATATTGGAATCAATTGGTAAAATGGACGGCTTTCATGGGGCTTTGCTGAAAAAGCCGCTTCAGGTCGAAGATGGCGTGCTGATTGTGCCAACAACCCCTGGTCTTGGGGTCGAATTGGATGAAGACGTGGCCAAGGCGCACCCTTATCATGGCGATAAATTGCATCTGGAAATGGGCCAAGAGCCTTATCAGCCTGTGAAACATAAATATTTTCCAGGTGGGTAATAAGAGTGGAAAATGAGGAAAATTGGACAACAGCACCATTTTCAACGGCAAATAGCTGTTTTTACAGCGTTTGAATGGTGTCTTTTACTTGACACTTAGCAATTGGTGAGTATAGTCCGCTGACACTCAGATGGCATTATGCCTATTTCTGTGCCACTATGCTATGTTGCGGTGCAGAAAATAAGAGTGAGAAGAATTGATGATGAAGCGCGCTGATGATCATTGGCAGGTGCAACAAAACGCACAAAGCAAATGAAAAGAAGCCCTGAAACAGATTGAGGTGTCGCCATGTATGCTGTGGTGAAAACAGGCGGAAAACAATACCGCGTCGCAAAAGATGACAAAATTCTTGTAGAACGCCTAGAAGGCGAAGCTGGTGCAACAATCCAGTTGGATAATGTGATGATGGTCGTAGATGGTGAAAAGGTCACTGTCGGCACACCACAAATCGCTGGCGCATCTGTTGCAGCCGAAGTTGTAGAACAGACACGTGGCCCAAAGATCATTATCTTCCGCCGCAAGCGTCGTAAGAATCACCGCCGTACACAAGGCCATCGTCAAGATCTGACTTTGTTGAAGATCACAGGCATTTCACCTGATGGTGCCAAAGCCGCACCAAAGGCGGCAAAAAAAGCAGCGGCAAAGGCAGAAGACGCAAAGCCTGCAGCGAAAAAAGTAGCGGCTAAGAAAGCAACAAAGAAGGCAGCTGCCAAAAAAGCAGCGCCAAAAGCGAAAGCATAAGGAGACTAACCGATGGCACATAAAAAAGCAGGTGGTAGTTCCAGAAACGGTCGTGACTCCGCAGGTCGCCGTCTTGGTGTGAAAAAGTTTGGTGGCGAAAGCGTTATCCCAGGCAACATCATCATTCGCCAGCGTGGCACAAAATATAACCCAGGCGAGAATATCGGCATGGGCAAAGACCATACCCTTTTCGCATTGGTTTCAGGCAAAGTGGCCTTTAAACAAAAATCAGGCGGTAAGATGTTTGTGAATGTGGTTCCAGAGGCAGAAGCTGCTGAATAAGCACCGCCCAGACCAATAAAACAACAAAGGGAATGACTTTAAATAAGGTTATTCCCTTTTTTTATGGTGAAGATAACGGCATCAACCATATGCACAAGATGGCTTTATCGATCCCAAACAATATGACATGTAACCAAATGGCGGCATTATGAAATTTCTTGATCAAGCAAAAATCTTTGTTCGCTCTGGTAATGGCGGCCCAGGATCGGTGAGTTTCCGCCGTGAGGCACATGTGCCATTTGGCGGACCAGATGGCGGTGATGGCGGACGTGGTGGCAATGTTGTGGCGCGCTGTGTTGGCGGCTTAAACACGCTTATTGATTACCGCTATCAGCAACATTTCAAGGCCGCATCAGGGCGCCCTGGGGCTGGTCAAAACAAAGCGGGCCTATCTGGCGAAGATGTGGAAATGCGTTTGCCCGTTGGCACACAAATCCTAGCTGAAGATGGCGAGACTATTTTGGCTGACCTTACCCAAGAAGGTCAGGAATTTATTCTGGCCAAAGGCGGTATGGGCGGCAAAGGCAATGCTTTTTTTAAATCAAGCACCAACCGTGCGCCGCGCAAATCACAGCCTGGCATTAAAGGTGTCGAATTTTGGGTTTGGTTACGCTTAAAATTGATCGCAGATGCGGGCTTGCTTGGCCTGCCCAATGCTGGCAAATCGACTTTTTTATCAGCCGTATCTGCCGCACGGCCCAAAATCGCAGATTACCCTTTTACCACCCTTCATCCCAATTTAGGGGTTGTGGGCATTGATGGTCATGAATTTGTGATCGCCGATATCCCAGGTCTTATCAGAGGGGCCCATGAAGGTGCAGGCATTGGTCATCGTTTTTTAGGACATGTGGAAAGATGCCGCGTTTTGTTGCATCTGATTGACGCCACGCAATCTGATCCGATTGAAGCCTATCATATCATCAGAGATGAATTAGCAGCCTATGATGATGGGCTAGCCAATAAAAAAGAGATTATCGCTTTGTCAAAAGCAGATGCCGCACCGCAAGATTATATCACAGATCTGAAAGCGGCCTTGGCAGAAGAAGGGGCACATGATGTCATGATCTTATCATCTGTGACAGGTCAGGGGGTGACAGAGTTGCTGCGTGCGCTTTATGCTGTGATCACAAAAGACATCGCTGATGAATTAGCGGAAAGCCAAATTGACGAACCATGGCAACCATAAGGGGCAACCATAAGGGGCCATTGGTGCGCGAGAAGGTGATAATGACAAACAGCCAAACTTTAATTGATGATGCCAAAATCATCGTGATCAAAATTGGGTCAGCTTTGCTATTTAACCCAAAATCAGATGGGCTTCAGGCCGCTTGGATGGCGGGTCTAGCTGATGATGTGGCGCAATTGGTAAAGGCTGGCAAACAGGTGATTCTGGTCTCTTCTGGGTCGATAGCCTTGGGGCGTGATGCGCTTGGCATGCCATCTGGGCGAATCAGGCTTGATGAAAAACAAGCCGCCGCCGCCACTGGCCAAATTATGTTGGCACAGGCATGGAATGATTCGCTGAAAACCCATGATATCACATCAGCGCAAATTTTGCTTGCCCCAGATGATACCGAGACAAGACGCAAACATTTAAATGCCAGAACCACCATCCAAACCTTATTAAATTATGGCTGTGTGCCTGTTGTGAATGAAAATGACACCATCACAACTTATGAAATTCGGTTTGGTGATAATGACAGGCTGGCCGCAAGAGTGGCGGCGATGATGTCAGCTGATCTTTTGATTTTGCTCTCAGATATTGATGGTCTTTATGATAAGAACCCGCGCAAATATGATGATGCCTGCCATATCCCTGTGATCAGTGCCTTAACAGATGATGTTATGGCGATGGGAGAAGATGCCAATGCGGAATTTGCCAGTGGCGGGATGGCCACCAAATTAGCCGCCGCCCGTATCGCCACCCAAGCTGGGGTGGCAATGATCATCTGTGATGGCCAGACAACAAGCCCAATTGCGGCGATAAAGCAAGGGGCGAATGCCAGCCTGTTTCAAGCACAAATGGCCCCAAGCACAGCACGCAAAAATTGGATCTTAAGCGCACTTGATGTGGCAGGGACGATTATCATTGATCAGGGGGCTTGTGCGGCCCTGAAAAAAGGAAAATCACTTTTGCCAGCTGGTGTAATGACCATCAAAGGGCCTTTTGAAAGAGGTGATTTGATTGATATTTGTGATGAAGATGGCACAATGATTGCACGCGGTCTTGCCGGGTATGCCAGCCATGAAGCAGATAAATTGAAAGGCCTAAAAAGCGCCTTATTCGAAGAGATTATTGGCTATGATGGCAGAGCCGAATTGGTGCATGCTGATGATCTGGTGCTTGTGAAGAGCGCGCGATAATTCCGCAAATAGATGAAATAAGACTGAAAAGATTACAATCATGGAACAAGATTTAACATCTTATATTGCTGATCTGGCAGATAACGCAAAACAAGCCCAATCAGTGATTGGCACCTCATCTAGTGAGGCCAGAAATAATGCTTTATGCGCGGCGGCAAACCTGATCAGACAGCGTGAAGATGCCATTCTTGCCGCCAATCAGGCAGATGTCAGCCAAGCGATTGAAAATGGCCTGTCTGATGCCATGATTGACAGGTTGCGCCTTGATCATGGCCGTATTGATGCGATGGCATCTGGTCTTGAATCAATTGCGGGCCTCGATGATCCGCTTGGGGCAACCTTGGCAAGCTGGCAGGTGGAGAGCGGACTTGAGATTTCACGTGTGGCAACCGCGCTTGGCATCATCGGCATTATTTATGAATCACGTCCCAATGTGACCGTTGATGCGGGCGGTCTTTGTATCAAATCAGGCAATGCGGCGATTTTACGAGGCGGAAGTGATTCGGCCCATACAACCGCTTTATTAGGGCAAGCGATGCGCGATGGTCTGTCACAAGCAGGCCTGCCTGAAGATGGGGTTCAGCTTGTTGGCACCACAGATCGGCGCGCGGTTGGCGCGATGTTAACAGCTGTTGGCAAGATTGATGTGATCGTCCCACGCGGCGGTAAATCATTGGTTGAGCGGGTCCAAAATGAAGCGAGAGTGCCTGTTTTTGCGCATCTAGAAGGCATTTGCCATTCTTATGTTGCCACAGGTGCCGATAAACAGACCGCCATTGATTTATTGGTAAATGCCAAGATGCGCCGCACAGGGATTTGCGGGGCAACAGAAACCATGTTGATTGATCAGGCCATCGCACCAGAGATGTTGCCAGATATGATCCATGCGCTTGAAGAAGCAGGGTGCGAGATACGTGGCTGTGCGGCAAGTGCGGCGTTGGTTCCGCATATCAAAGCCGCAACAGAAGAAGATTGGCGCACAGAATATCTTGATGCGATTTTATCTGTGAAAATCGTCTCTGATGCGGATGAAGCCATCGCACATATCCAGCACTATAGCTCTGGTCATACAGAGGCGATAATCACATCTGATCAAGATGCGATTCGCCGCTTTCAAGCAGAAATTGATTCGGCCATTGTGATGGCCAATGCATCGACACAATTTGCTGATGGTGGTGAATTTGGGATGGGCGCAGAAATTGGTATTGCCACGGGAAAAATGCATGCCAGAGGCCCAGTTGGGGCGGCGCAATTAACAAGCTTTAAATATGTGGTGACAGGCAATGGGCAAATACGGCCTGCCTAATCGGTCATACCGTCATCATTTGCCACGTTTATTTTCTTATCAAAATAAGCGGCGAATTGGCTTGTTGGGTGGGTCTTTTAACCCAGCCCATGACGGGCATATTGCGGTTAGTGAAAAAGCACAAAAAGCAGGTAACTTCGATGAAATTTGGTGGCTGGTCAGCCCGCAAAACCCGCTGAAATCTTCACAAGATATGGCTGACTTTCACAACCGACTTGCTTTTGCAAGACAGCTCGCCGCACAGAGGCCTGCGATTAAAGTATTGGCACTTGAAAGCCAAATTGGCACTTGCTTTACCTATGATCTTCTTGTCGCCTTGCAAAAAAGAGCAAAAAAAGCAGATTTTACATGGCTGATGGGAAGTGATAATTTGGTGCAATTCCCGCGCTGGTATAAAGCAGCTTACTTGGCCCAGATGATGCCCTTTATGGTGATGCGTCGCCATGGCAGTTTCTATCAAGCCTTAGCATCGAAAGGCCGCAGGCAAATTGCCAAAAAAGGCACAATAACCTTCATCAGAGATTTTGAAGATCAACAATCAGCGACCGCCTTGCGCGAGGCTGGCAAGGGCCTGTAAAAGGCGCTATTTTAGGATCCCATCGCCCAATAGGAATGCAGGCTTGCTGATTTCATGGGATTTGGTATAGTAAAGGCATCACAAGTGTCGCTTAGTCTGTTATGTAAGGAGACGTAAAATAAGCACCGTTAACGCGCAGCCCAGTGCCGACCAGATAAAAGATCTGGTGCTGCAGTCACTAGATGACGATAAGGGCCTGGATATCACTGAAATCCCCTTAAAGGGGAAATCCTCAATTGCTGATTATTTGATCATTGCTTCTGGTTCATCTGCCAGACAGATCATGTCTATGTCAGATCATCTTGAAGAAAAGCTGAAAAAAGCGGGTGCCGAGATTTTCGGACGCGAAGGCAAACGTCAAGGTGACTGGATTGTCATTGATGCTTTGGATGTGGTTGTTCATTTATTTAGACCAGAAGTCAGAGACTTTTATGGCTTAGAGAAGATGTGGACACAAGATGCCGCTGATGAAGTGATGAGCATTGGCGCAGATGCGTAAAGCATAGCATCTCGCATCGATCAGTTAACCCTATCATAGAGGCCTGTCTGAAATGGCACAGCTTCATATCTTGGCAATTGGCAAAAGCAAAAAAAGCCCAGAAGCCGCTTTGACACAAGATTACATGTCTCGTTTGCCAAAGGGTTCCACGATATTTGAGAGCGAATCACGCCTGCCTTATGGGTCTGCAAGGCAAGCTGATGAGAGCAAACGCTTGCTTGATATCTATGATGCCAAGAAACCAAAAACAGCGCGTCTGATCGCGATGGATCCTTTAGGGGACAATATCGCATCTCCTGCTTTGGCTGATTATATATCATCACAACGTGATGCTGGCATATCATCGTTATTTTTTGCCATTGGCGGGGCAGATGGCCATGATGAGGCATTATTGGCCAGAGCCGATAAAAGGCTGTCATTTGGGGCTGCGACATGGCCGCATATGCTGTTTCGTGCCATGTTGGCTGAACAATTATATCGCGCAGAGATGATCATTAAAAATCACCCTTATCATAAGGTGTAAGAGACTAGATATGACAAGCAACAAAGATATTTCATATAAGCCTGTGATTTTATGCATTATGGATGGTTGGGGCCTTGCGCCAGCAAGTGACCATAATGCCGTATCATCAGCGCATACGCCGTGCTTTGATCATCTGATGGCCCATTACCCCAATGCACGACTAGAAGCCTCAGGCCCTGCGGTTGGCCTGCCTGAAGGTCAGCCTGGCAATTCTGAAGTGGGCCATATGAATATTGGTGCTGGTCGTGTCGTTTTACAAGATTTGCCGCGCATTCATAACGCCATCGCAGATGGCAGTTTTGCAACCAATCCTGCCTTATTATCCTTTATTGAAAATTTGCAAAAAACAGGTGGGACAGCGCATTTGCTTGGCCTGTTTTCTGAAGGGGGTGTGCATGCACATAGTGATCATTGTGCCGCGCTATGTGATGTCTTGCATGCCCATCAGGTACCCTTTGTTATTCATGCTTTCACAGATGGCAGAGACACTTTGCCAAAAGTGGCGGTACAAGTCTATCAGGCGTTTCAAGATAAATCATCTCATCATGACAAATTTGGCACTGTGATTGGCCGCTATTACGCCATGGACAGAGATAACCGCGAAGAACGCACAAAGGCCGCTTTTGATGCCATTTGCCATGGCAAGGCTGCGTATCACGCAAAAGATTACACACAAGCCGTCCAATCAGCCTATGACAGAGATAAAACAGATGAATTTATCGATGCCACCATCCTTGATGGCTATCATGGCATGTCGCAAGGTGATGGCGTCTTTATGCTGAATTTCCGTGTGGATCGCGCCCGTCAAATTATGAAGGCGTTGCAAGATGAGGGGCCAGAGGGGCTGATCATGGCGTCTATGACACCTGTCTTTGCGGGGCGTCGTGATATCCCATGTTTATTTGCCCCTCAAGATCTGTCAGATGGGCTTGGGGAAACCGTTGCCAAAGCTGGTTTGCGTCAATATCGTCTGGCAGAAACAGAAAAATACCCGCATGTGACCTATTTCTTTAATGGCGGAGAAGAAGACAGCTTTGCCGCAGAAGATCGGTCTGTGGTGCCATCCCCAAAAGTGGCAACTTATGATCTGGCACCTGAGATGAGTGCCCAAGATGTGCTTGATAAAGCCTTATCATCAATCGCGGCTGATGCGCATGACTTGCTGGTCATTAATTTTGCTAACCCCGATATGGTAGGGCATACAGGTGATGTGGCGGCCGCACGCAGGGCAGTTGAGGTGGTTGACCGCGCTGTGGCAGAGCTGACAAAGGCAGTTGAAGCCAAGGGCGGCGCTATGATTGTCACAGCTGATCATGGCAATTGTGAAGTGATGTGGGATGACCTTGCCAACAGCCCGCATACAGCCCACACCACAAATTTGGTGCCTGTGATACTTGTCGGCGGCCCTGATAAGAGCCATATCACAGATGGTGTGCTAGCTGATTTGGCACCAACCTTATTGGCTTTACTAGACGTTAATCAGCCAGATGTTATGACAGGTAAAAGCTTGCTCAATACCTAACAGACAGGCATGATGACAAAAGATTATAAACTTGATCAATTCATGGTGGTTCTTGACATGGTCTCTACATCAACGCAACTCATCCTTCGATCTGCTATTGTGGTGGCTGTTGCCTCTGTAATTGGGTTTAGCCTGTCACAGCAGAAAGGCGCTGTGGCCCAAACCAATGAAGATGCCTATCGTCAATTATCCTTATTTGGTGATGTGTTTGAACGTGTGCGCATTGATTATGTCGAAGAGATGACAGATAAAGAGCTGATTGAAGCCGCTATTAACGGCATGCTGACGTCTCTTGATCCGCATTCTGGCTATTTGCCTGATGATAATTTTGAGAAGATGCAAGTCCAAACCAGAGGGCGTTTTGGCGGCCTTGGCATCGAAGTCACCATGGAAAAGGGATTTGTGAAGGTCGTCTCTCCGATTGATGACACCCCCGCATCTGAAGCTGGGCTTCAGCCAGAAGATTTCATCATTTCAATTGATGGCGAAACAGTGCTTGGTATGACCTTATCTGATGCGGTTGAATTATTACGCGGCCCCATCGGATCAGAAGTGACCATCACTGTTCAAAGAGGCCAAGATGAGCCGTTTGACGTGTTAATCATCAGAGATGAAATCAAAATCAGATCCGTCCGCCACGAAATCTATGATGATGTTGGCTATATCCGAATCACCACATTTTCAGAGCAAACCACCCCAGGTTTGATGAATGCGATTGATGAGATCATTTCCGAAAAAGGAGAGGATTTAAAAGGCTTCATCTTGGATTTGCGCAATAACCCAGGTGGCTTATTATCAGAGGCCATTTCCGTTTCTGATGCGTTTTTAGAAGAAGGCGAAATTGTATCAACCAGAGGCCGTGAGGAATCGCAAACCTCACATGCCTATGCGCGCCCTGGTGATATCGCAAGAGGCATGCCATTGGTGGTACTGATTAATTCAGGATCTGCTAGCGCATCTGAAATTGTGGCTGGCGCGTTAAAAGATCATAAAAGAGCCATTTTGATGGGCACCAGAAGCTTTGGCAAAGGGTCAGTGCAATCCATTATACCTATGCCTGGTCATGGGGCCATACGCCTGACAACAGCGCGGTATTATACCCCATCTGGCATTTCCATTCAGGCAAAAGGTATTGCCCCTGATATCGAAGTTGAATTAGCCCGTATCGAAAAACTAGATGGTGGCAGATATCGCGAAGAAGATCTCAAAGGTGCGCTTGATTCAAAATCAGACGACTATAAAGAAAATGAAGATGGTGAAACCCAAGAGGAAACAGATATCACCAAGCTTGATTTTCAATTGGCACGCGCCATTGATTTGCTGCAGGGTTTAAGTATTTTTGGCCAAATTCAAACCCGCTAAATTGTCCGTAATCATTTGTCAAAAGGCCCTGTTATGCAAGCTTATGAAGATCGTCCCTATCGTCCCTGTGTTGGCATTTGTCTCGTCAATCAGGATGGTTTGATTTTTGCTGGCAAGCGGATTGATAACCGCGCTGAGGCATGGCAAATGCCGCAAGGTGGCATTGATGAGGGCGAGACTGCAGAGGTGGCTTGTTTCCGCGAGATGGCAGAAGAGATTGGCACAAATCAAGCAGAGCTTATAGCATCACATCCTGATTGGCTTGATTATGATATACCGCAAATCTTAGCTGATAAATTATGGCAAGGCCGCTTTCGGGGACAAACACAGAAATGGATGCTGCTTCGCTATACTGGCACAGATGCAGATATCAATATCCAAACAGAGGAGCCTGAATTTGAATCTTGGCAATGGATGAGCCCTGCAAAATTGGTTGAACTTGCTGTTCCCTTTAAACAAGAAGTCTATCGCGCGTTATTGGACGAATTTAAAGATCATCTGACTTAATCAGTACCCCCTATGGGGCTGATGCTATTCGCAAGATCTCATTATCCCTAACATAAAAAAAACCCGCCAATCGGCGGGTCTTTTTGACATTCATTTTTGATGCTTGTTAGGCAACCGCTTCAGCAACCGCGTTTAAAAAAGCGGCATCCGCTTCTGATGCCGTCTTGGCACGTTCTTGCAATTCAGCGGCAGACACCTTTGTTAGATCTTCTGCGCGTTGTGCTAGGATCACCACCTTGTCACCTGTGACATCTGCCAGACCACCATCAATCATATAGCTTGATGTGATTTGACCATTTTCATACAAGTCCACACGGCCCTGCTGAAGATTTGCCAAGACAGGTGCATGGCGAGCCATCACACCGAACTGGCCTTCAGACCCTGGTGCGGTGACCATTTCAACAGCCTGTGAGACCATCACACGCGCTGGTGTTACCAGTTCAAATTGTGTTGTTTCAGCCATTGTTTATGCTTCCCAAAAAAACCAAAGGACAATACCAGAAGAGGCTGCAATTAAGCAGCTTCTGCTGCCATCTTCTTACCTTTTTCAACAGCTTCTTCAATGGTGCCAACCATATAGAATGCTGCTTCAGGCAGGTCATCATAATCACCATCCACGATCGCCTTAAAGGCTTTGATTGTGTCTTCTAGTGCCACAAACACACCAGGTGTGCCTGTAAAGACTTCGGCCACATGGAATGGCTGTGACAAGAAACGCTGGATCTTACGTGCACGTGCCACAACCAACTTATCTTCTTCTGACAATTCATCCATACCCAAGATCGCGATGATATCTTGAAGTGACTTATATTGCTGCAAGACTTCCTGTACAGAACGTGCCACTGCGTAATGTTCATCACCAATGATACGTGGATCAAGCATACGTGATGTTGAATCCAACGGGTCAACCGCAGGATAAATACCCAATTCCGCAATCTGACGTGACAACACGGTTGTCGCATCAAGGTGCGCAAATGATGTTGCTGGCGCAGGGTCAGTCAAGTCATCGGCAGGCACATAAATCGCCTGAACGGATGTGATTGAACCTTTGTTGGTTGATGTAATACGTTCCTGCAGAGCACCCATATCGGTTGCCAATGTTGGCTGATAACCCACCGCAGATGGGATACGACCCAACAGGGCTGATACTTCTGAGCCAGCCTGTGTGAAACGGAAGATGTTATCAACAAACAACAACACGTCCTGACCTTCTTCATCACGGAAATATTCCGCCAATGTCAAACCTGTCAAAGCCACACGAGCACGCGCACCTGGAGGTTCGTTCATCTGGCCATAAACCAGCGCGGCTTTTGAACCATCGCCGTCTGTTTTGATAACGCCTGATTCAACCATTTCATGGTACAAATCGTTACCTTCACGTGTTCTTTCACCAACACCAGCGAAAACAGAATAACCACCATGGGCCTTCGCAATGTTGTTAATCAGTTCCATAATTGTCACTGTTTTACCAACACCAGCACCGCCAAATAGGCCAATCTTACCACCTTTGGCATAAGGTGCCAGAAGGTCAATAACCTTA
>JBMHDH010000077.1:0-18324 GCA_049889495.1 Puniceispirillaceae bacterium (SeqCode)
ATGGCATGGCGCACCATCTATCAGCCCTCTGGCAAGCCAGATGATCATCATGATTATGGTTTTGCGGAACGGCTTGGCTGTTATGTCATCTTGGGCAAGGATGGTCCTTTTGCCTGTCCTGATATGACAATTTTCCTTGTCTATATGCCAGCTGGGACCCTCTATCCTTGGCACACCCATCCTGCAGAAGAATTATATTTTATGATTTCTGGCAAGGCGATCTTTAAACGCGGCGATAAAGAGGATGTGATATTATCAGAGGGGCAATCCATGTTCCACAGCGAAAATCAGCCCCACGCCATTGAAACAACCAATAAACCGATGTTAAGCTTGGCGATTTGGCGCAATCATTTAGACACACCGCCCCTATTAATTGATCATCCTTAAATGATCATCCCGAAGCGAAGAGGCATGAAAAAAACCGCGCCCTATCCAAAAGACGCGGTTTCTCATAAGATCTGGGATAACAATAATTAGCCGTTAATCCAGCTATTTACCAAAGCTTCATTTTCTGAAATCCACTCTTCTGCCACTTCTGCAGGGTCACGCTTATTTTCAAACATTTCCTGAATCCATAGGCCGATTTCATCACCTGTTAGCTTCATACGGCTTAACATCGCAGCAACCGCAGGGTTACGCTCCTCCAATGAGGCTGAATAGGCAATATAAACCGTTGCCGCAGACCCAGCACATTCAAATTCTGACACTTCCAACCAGTTTTCCGCAGCCAAATCAAGGTCTTCACAACCATCAAAACGCGCTGGCTCTTCTAGGGCTGTCAGATCATATTGCACATGCAAGGCTTCTGGCGTCCAGTAATAGAACAGCTGTGGCTGCGATGCGGCATAAGCAGCTGCCAAACCAGCTTTGAATGTATCACCAGAAATGACATTTGGCTCCCAATATTGATCTAAGCCATAAGACTTAAATTTGATCTGCCAACGCTTGGTCGATGCCCATGTCACATCACCTGCCCAATATTCGCCAAGACCATCGCCATCTGTGTCAAACATAGCAGCAACTTCTGGGTCTTTCAGATCGTCAATCGATTTGATCTGATCTGCCATATAAGATGGGACATAAAGCTTTGATGTGCCAGCATAACCGCCATTGGTTTTAACTGTGCCATTGCCATCGATATATTGATCCCAAGCAGATTGCCAATTTGGCATCCACATATCAGGATGGACATCAATTGACCCATCGCCCTTGTCCATACCAGCAAAAATCACAGGCTGCTGGTTCATACCAGTCAAGATTTCTGCCTCACCGCCCATTTGGTCTGTCACAATGGCCTTAATCACATGACCGACCGCTCTGGCGCCATTCCAGTTTGGATCTGAAATCATGATCTTTTCTTGTGCCGTGGCAGTGCCAGCGGTGAATAACGCAGCTGTTACAGCTGCGGACATAAGCAGTTTTTTCATTAGTTCCTCCCTAAATTATTAGTGACTGCTAAGGTTAAATTCGACTGAAGGACGCGCGGATACCACGCAAAATCCTGTCAATCATCATTGCTACAAGAGCAATCGCGATACCGGCGAGCAAGCCTTTACCAGCTTGCGCATCACCGAGTGATTCTGTGACAAGTGCCCCTAGGCCTGCGGCCCCAATAAAGGCAGAGATGGTCGCCATAGAAAGCGCCAACATGATCGTTTGATTTAATCCTGCCATGATGGACGGAATGGCCATTGGCAATTCGACCTTACGAAGCAATTGTCTTTCAGATGCGCCAAAGGCAAGTGCGGCTTCTTTGGTGCTATCTGGCACCTGCAAAATCCCAAGGGCCGTCAGCTTCACCATTGGCGGAATGGCAAAGATCACCGTTGCCAATACCGCTGGCGGCTGAGAGATGCCAAAAAAGGCAACCGCAGGCACAAGATAACTCAATGACGGGATGGTCTGCATCACATCCAAAACAGGTTCTGTGATCCAACGGAACATCTTATTCTTTGCCATCCAAATGCCAACAGGCAAGCCAACAAACACACAGATAAAGGTGGCCACCACCACCAAAGCCATGGTTTGCATGGCGATTTGCCACAATTCAAAAACAGCCAAAAAGCCCAAAGACCCTGCCACAAAGATTGTGGTGGCTCTGTTGGTGAAAGCCCAGCTTAAGGCCAAGAACAAAAAGGCTGTTACAGGCCACGGCGTCTGCATAAAGGCCACTTCGACACGCAACAAAGATTGCCGCAACACATGTGTCATCGCATCAAAAAATCCAGCATATTGCGCACGCAGATAATTGATACCTGTATCAATCGCCTCTGCATTATAGGTAAAGATCGTTACACGGCGTCCTTCCACAGGCGGCTTTTGTTGTACCAATATTTTGGTTGCCCCCAAATCACCATTGGCAATGGCCTCTTCATCAGGCACACGGCGATAGCGAGTCTCACCAGGTGGCACAATCCGTGTCAGCGTTGGAAAATCATCAATAAAGGCGCAATCAAAGCGGTCTTTGCTTGTGATGGCTTGATAATTTGAAACAGATTTCAGATTGCGTTCTTTGCCCTTAATTGTTTTGCGCAAAGCAGAGCGTTCTGATTTTTGCTCTGATGTTAAGCTATCTAACGCTTCAAGGCGATCAAAGGCAGCTTGATCTTTTGCTAATGCGCCTTGCAAGACACCTGTCAATTGGCTGATGGTTGCCACCTCATATTCAATCAATAAGTCAGCGACCCGCTCATCTGCTTTTGTTTGATTTAAACAAGCCCGCTCATCCATCCGAAGCTGTGTGGCGCGATAGGTGGTGATTGGCACACACATGACCAAGATCATCACCCCTAATAAGACGCGCCTTAACGATGTGCCCTGTGATACTGTATCAATGATCCGCCAGCGGCTATATTGTCCATAATACCACCGATTGGCATAGCTCCCCATCCACAGGCGGCCTGCGACCAATAAAAACCAGCCAATCACGCTATAGACTTCAATCCAGCCTGAATAACGCGGGATCAAAGTCTTATTTGCTTCAGGATTTAATAACGCTTCTGCCAATAAGGGCGTGAATTTGACCACTTGCATCAAGCACACAACCGCGATCATATCAATCGCAAGTGCCAGCCAAAACATCAGCCAAACGCCTCGCCATGCCGCCCAAAACCAGGGGAATAACACACCCCAAACATTCAGATGCCAACGCGGCAATTCATTGCGCTGAAGCCGCTCAAAAACAGCTTCATAATAAACGGCATTTTGCCCGACAAATGTGCCAACTGACACATCACGTTCGACATTATCTCTCACTTCAGCGCTCATGCTGAATCCCCCCCTTGAAGGCCTTTTAACAACGTATCTTTGCTGACCACACCAACCAGTTTACCATCTGCTTCAATGGCAAGTGGCGCATCTGTGGTGGTGCTAAGGCTCACCAATGTGTCTAGATCATCATCTACCTGTGCCTTCAATGCTGATTTTGGCAAAGCACCAAATTTCTTTGCATATTCATCAACACCCATCATGATTTTACCAGCTGACACAAGTTTCAACCTTGAAATACCAGCGACGAAATCTGCCACATAATCATCAGCAGGGGCTGTCACAATATCTTCAGCTGTGCCGATTTGAACGATCTCGCCATCTTTCATAATGCCAATACGGTCTCCCATACGGATGGCTTCATCAAGATCATGGGTGATAAAGACAGTGGTTTTTTTCAAATTGGCTGACAGGCTCAAAAATTCATCTTGCAGATTGCGTCTGATCAAAGGATCAAGCGCCGAAAACGGCTCATCCATCAAAAGAATATCTGGATCTGCGGCCAGCGCGCGGGCCAAACCAACACGCTGTTGCATCCCCCCTGATAATTCAGATGGCAGCCTGTCACCATAGCCATGCAATGACACAGTCTCTAGGGCTTTTTCCGCCAATTTAAATTTGCTGTACCCATCCATACCGCGCAATTCTAGCGCAAAGCCAATATTGTCACGCACCGAACGATGCGGCAGTAAAGCCATATTTTGGAACACCATACCGATTTTGTCAGCACGCAAGGCGCGAAGCGTATCTGGCTTCATGGCCCCAATATCTTCGCCTAGAATGCGAATGGAACCAGCGGTTGGTTCAATCAGACGGTTAATATGGCGTACCAAGGTCGACTTGCCTGAACCAGACAGGCCCATCAAGCAAAAGATTTCACCTTCTTGCACTGAAAAGCTCGCATCCTTGACGCCGACAACCGCATCATAGCGTTCTAGCACATCATTTTTGCTAAGCCCGTCAGACCGAATAGCTTGCATCGCTTCATCTGCACGCGATCCAAAGATCTTCCAGACATTTTCTATTTCTACAACAGCATCGCTCATGCCCGCGCCCTTTCACGTTTGGGATCATAAAATGGTATATTTGTCACTTTCGCTTGCAAACGCTTTATGCGCCCATCAAGCTGTCCAATTTCTAATACTGTGCCAGCCTCAGCATATTCCACTGATAACCGCGCAATCGCGATAGCACATTCAAATTGCGGAGAATGGGTGGCAGATGTGACCACACCAATTTGTCTTTCACCTGCAAAGACGGGCGCCCCATGGGCGGGAACATCATCAACCGCACAGACCAGACCTGCTAAGATTTTGCGTTCGTCTTTGCTATTACGCTCTAATGCTTGCTTGCCCACAAAGTCAGATTTCTTTAGATCGACTGCAAATCCAAGCCCTGCTTCAAACGCATCAGCGCCAGGGGCAAATTCTGCTTGGCTGGCAAGCCCTGCTTCAAGACGCAGAATTTCCAATGCCGCAGATCCCATTGGCACAAGCCCATCGTCTTTGCCAGCATCCATCACCGCATCCCACAGCAAAAGCGCATCTGATTTTGCGCAAAACAGCTCATAGCCCAACTCACCTGTATAGCCTGTCCTTGTGATTAAAAAGGGCACACCTTCGCGATCATGCAAGCGCGCCACTGTGGCCCCGAACCATTTTAACTGGTCTAATTCAGGCACATGTGGCTGGGTAAAGGCAATCTTGCGAAGAATATCTCTTGATTTCGGTCCCTGCAGTGCAAGATTTGGCAACGCATCTCCCAGATCATGAATGCGCACTTGCAAATTATGTTCCTCTGCCAAAGCGGCCAGCCAACGGCCACTTTCTTCACTGCCACAAAACCAGCGGAACAACTGATCAGACAAGCGGAATAAGGTACCATCATCAATCACCTGACCAGCAAGGTCACATAACAGGCTATAGGTGCCACGCCAGACAGCCAATTTGGCGATATCTCTTGTCATCGCCAATTGTAATAACCGCAGCGCATCTGGCCCAATAATATCAAATTTGCGCAAGCCGCTCATATCCTGCAATGTGGCGGCATCTCGGCATGCCCAATATTCACCAATAGTGCCAGTGGCAGGAAATGATACCGCCGCCCACATATCACGTGCGGGCGCAAAATGATTTGTTAAAGGCGCTAATCTTTCTTGAAATGGCGATGGCTGACTGACTTGCATAGGCGCATTCTCCTTTCGGCGATAAGCAACAGCAGATCGGATTTTTGAGTGCGGATGATAAATACGAATATGGATATCAGTTGGGTTCCAGCCATTAATGGGATCGATATCATCTGGGCAAGCCGTGGACGCACAGACCATATCATCCAACGCTTCCATCACAACATAATCACCAGCGCGTGAATGCGCTTCTTCTGTTTGGATCTGATGATGATCATCAAGCCATGTATTCCAAAATAAATTAATCGCTGGCCAGCCTGCACGCGCCTTCACCCCATAAGGCGCAAGCGCAAAGGACATATTATCAGAACAATTTAAATGACCAGGATAGCCGCGTTCTTCATAGCTTCTTGCGGTGCAAGCCAGCCCAAATGTGTCATGACGCCCGCAGGTATCTTGTGCAACACGCAACAAAGGACGCATTTCAGCATCATAATATTTATCGAACAAACCTGGCTTTGGAAAAGCAGAGCGCACCATAGATCTTGTGGCTGTGCTATCAATCAGGCTTTCGATACCAGCGGCAAGCCCTGCCATACGAAACGCTTGAAAATCAGAACATTGCTGGCCTTCAGCATCAATGATTTGGACAAACGCCCCTTTTTGCAATTCATAGGCCGCAGCTGTGCCCGCCTTGATGGTGAATTCCTCTTTGATATCTGCCTTGATATCAGTCAGCGGATCAGGCAGGACCAGCCGACCTTGCACAGGCTGATGCCCTATCGAAATCGCGCCGCCTGATTTATCATTGCCAGATATAACATCCTCACGCTTGGCAAGATGCACCAGCCATAATGTCATATCAGCACGCGCTTTTATAATCAGAGGCTCATCCATGAGACCGCAAATAACCCCCTGAAGCGTTGCGGCAGATAGGGCCGCATTCTGGCCTGTTTGGGCCGCCAGCCAGCCAGTGAGCGCGGCGCTATCAAAGGCCTCTTGATTAAGGGGTTGCAAGGGCAAAAGCTCATGCCAAGCTTCAAGGCGCGTGCCGTCTTCAGAAAACATCATCACCGCCAATTGATCGTGATGATGGCACGCATCTAGGCGAAGCAAGTCACCAGTTTTCACGCAGAATTTTTGGCAAGCCCTTGCGGCAAGCAGAATTTCACGGGGCGCATCAGCTGGTGAAAAACCAGCAAATAACCGCCCATTTGTCATATAACCCGCATTCGAAAATGCTTTGATGGTGTTGGCACTTAAAATGTCTTCCCCCCGAAATCAAAGCTTAAGCAATCCATACGATAGAAGGCTTTAAATCACTATGTCAACGGTTGAATTGATCTGACATCCTACAAAATCAAAATAAATTCTGAAGCGTTATTTTATGGTAAATGACGGGTGAAAAAATGGCATAAGGATCTAGGGCGATCACAGGATTCGCAAAAGCTTTGATGACGCAATTAACAGATGGGGTTTTTGGGTTAAATCACTTTTCTGATAAGCCATTTAGCGCACAAAGCTCCAGATACAGCGCGGCATGATCTTTCGCGCCGCCATCCAGCTCTTCGACCAAGCGCACATAACGGTCTCTGATAATCTTGGTCAAAGGCAAGGTCAAGCCCAAGCTGTCAGCTTCATCAAGAACATTATCCATATCTTTGACTTGTGTTTTTGATGTGCCCCCTGGGGTATAATTTTGGGTGGTCATGCGCGTCCCATGCTGTTGCAAAATCGTGGAATCAGCAAACCCGCCTTGCAAAGCTTGGCGCACTGCCGCAGGGTCTGCCCCGCCCTTTTCCAGAAACAACATGGCTTCAGCGACAATGCCGATGGTCACACCAACAATCGCTTGATTGGCCAATTTTGATAATTGCCCTGCCCCTGCTGGTCCCACATGAACGGCCCGCCCTAATGCTGTAAAGACCGCATGGGCGGCGTCAAAATGCGCGATCTCGCCGCCAACCATAATCGCCAAGCTTGCCGCTTCTGCGCCTTTGGTCCCCCCAGAGACAGGCGCATCAAGATGGCCAATATCACATTCTGCCAATTGTGCCGCATGATGGCGCGCTTCTTTGGCTTTGATAGAGCTCATATCAATCACAATCGCCCCTTTTTTCAGAGAGGCAGACAGGTTTTTTTCAAATAACAGCTGATGCACCGCAGGGCCATCGGACACCATTAAAATAACAAAATCAGCCCCCTTCACCGCCTCTTCTGCCAAATCGCAAATGACCGCGCCATCTTCAGCCAACGCCGCCGCTTTTGCCTTGGTCCTGTTCCATGCCGCCACCTGAAAGCCAGCCCACAGCAGGTTGCGCGCCATTGGCAAGCCCATTAACCCAATGCCAAGGAACGCAAGTTTCTTACCCGAAATATGGCCATCATTCATCTCAATTGATCCTTTATCATGCCTTCTTTAAAGGCGGCAGCCCTAGCGATCTTTAGCGATCTTGCCCAACCATTTGGCGTTGCGTGCCAAGCCCTTCGATCCATAATTCCATCACATCCCCTTCTTTTAAATAAACAGGCTCAGGCTTCATGCCCATGCCGACACCAGGCGGGGTGCCTGTTATAATCACATCACCAGGATGCAAGGTCATTAACTGCGAGAGATGCGAGACAATCTGTGCCACCGTGAATATCATTTTTGAGGTATTGCCATTTTGCCGAACCTCACCATTCACAGACAATCCCAAATTAAGGTTTTGCGGATCTGGCACCTCATCAGATGTGACAAGATAAGGGCCAATGGGGCCAAATGTGTCACATGATTTGCCCTTTGTCCACGTACCTGACAGATGCAATTGATAGTTCCTCTCAGAGACATCATTTGCCACAAAATAACCAGCGACATAATCCAATGCCTCATCGTCAGAGACATATTTACAAGGCTTGCCGATCACAAGACCCAATTCCACTTCCCAATCTGTACGCGTCGAACCGCGCGGCAACATTACCTGATCATTGGGACCAATCACAGCCGAGGTTGCTTTCATAAATAAAATCGGATGTTTGGGAATTTTTCCGCCTGTCTCTGCGGCATGATCAGAATAATTCAGGCCAATACACATGAATTTGCCGATATTGCCAACACATGGCCCAAACCGATCAGCCGCCACAACAGGCAAATCATCAATCACAAGATCTTGTAATTTTGGCAAATCATGGGCCAACATCGGACCATCAATATCACGCACCACATCCGACAGGTCACGCACTTGCCCCTGCTGATCCAAGATACCAGGCTTTTCTTGGCCTGTTTCACCATATCGAACAAATTTCATAAATACGCTCCTGATTTTTGCGGCTGAGCCATGACAAATTGAGACATTATAAATATAGCACCAATTATGGTGGCCTATCGCCGATATTATCATTCAAATTGAGAAAGAAAACAAACCACAGTGAAAAACTTTTCACCGCCCCTGACCCTCGCATCAGACACCCCCCTATTCAGGCGGCATAATCTTCTAAGATCTCGATAAAGCGTCTGACCTTTAAAGGCGTGAATGTCTTTTCAGGATAGACCACATAAACGCCGCGATCTTCTGCTTGCTGAAAGTGAGGTAACAAAGGCACCAACGCCCCTTTTTCAATGGCTGATTGACAGATAAATTTTGGTAATAAGGCAACGCCAACACTTGCAATTGCCGCTTCTTTCATCATGCTTGCGCTATTGGCATAAAGCCGCGGTGACAAGCTCACGCTCATGGTTTGACCGTGAACATCGCTAAAGGAAAACAGGCTAGGGCTGGCGGCATTTGAATAACAAATCATCGGCCAATGCGCCAAATCAGCGGGCGTTTCTGGCATGCCACGCTCAGCGAGCAAAGCGGGAGCGGCACATAATAATAGCTGAAAATCAGATATGCGTTTGGCGATTAATCCTGAATCTTCCAGCACCCCAATACGCACTACCAAATCATAGCCTTCTTCGATCAAATGCACCCGCTTATCATCAAAATCGACATCCACCACCACATCAGGATAGCGCGCCGCAAATTGCGCAAGCGGTTTTGCCAGATATTGTTCGCCATAAGACATCGGCACATTCAACCGCAGACGGCCAGACGGCGTTTCTTGATCTTGGGATAATTGATCAAGTATTTCAGTAAAATAATCTCTGCTAGCATGCGCCACATCATATAATTTTAACGCCGCCTCTGTGGGGGTAACAATGCGTGTTGTGCGATGAAATAGGCGCAAATTCAGCCGTGTTTCCAGATTTTTGACATGTTTGCCAACCGCCGCCCCAGACATGCCCATCTTGCGCGCGGCTTCGGTAAAACTTCGGGTCTCTACAATGGCGATAAAGACCTCAAATGATGTGTTTAACAACATATTGTAAACCTCAAGTTTATTATAATTCAACCAGAATGCTATTTATAAATTAAACTGTCAAATCTATCTTGAGGGTCAGAACATAAGAACATAAACAAGACCATAAAAAGGACGCCGCCTGATGACCAAACTACTTATTCTTGAAACCTCCGCGCGCCAATCCTCTATCTCAACAAGCTTGGCACATGATTTTGCAGATCGCCTTGCCAGCCATGATGACAGGCTTGAAGTGATCAGACGCGTATTATCATCTGATCAGCAACCGAACCTTGATGAAGCAATGACAACCGCCTTGCGCGCAGGTGTTGAAACCCCCACAGATGCACAACAAGCCGCAATCAGCCACTCTGATACGTTAATTGCGGAATTGCAAACTGCCGATATGATTGTGATTGCTGCCCCAATGCATAATTTCACCATCTCAGCACAAATGAGAACATGGCTTGATTATGTGACCCGCCCTGGCAAAACATTTGGCTATACCGAACAAGGGCCACAAGGCCTATTGGCAGACAAGCCTGTCTATATTTTCTCAACACGCGGCGGCCACTATGGTGACGGCTCTCTTGATGCGCCAAACCCTTATGATTTCCAAACGGGTTATTTACGTCATATTTTGGGCTTTATCGGCCTGAAATCAGTCCATATTATCGCCGCCAACGGCATGGATATGGGCGAAGAGAACAAAGCAAAAGGGCTGGCAAATGCCAAAGCAAAGACCGATACGCTTATCGCATCGTATCTATCAGATAAAGCTGCCTAAGATAGGGTTTCAGGAGAGATAAGATGATTAAACATTATGACTTTGACAGCCTTGGCGGTGCCAATCATGGTTGGCTTAACGCCAAACATCATTTCAGCTTTGCCAATTATTTTGATCCCAAAAAGCTAAGCCATGGCGAATTATTGGTCATTAATGATGACAGAATTGCCCCGCATACAGGCTTTGATACCCATCCGCACCGCGATATGGAAATCATCACCTATGTCCGTGAAGGGGCCATCACCCATAAAGATAATAAAGGCAATAAGGGGCGCACCACCGCAGGAAATGTACAGGTAATGTCTGCTGGCACTGGCATTTTTCATTCTGAATATAATCTAGAAGATGAAGAGACCAACATTTATCAAATCTGGATTATGCCAAATAAAAAAGCCATAACCCCACGATGGGATACTGCCGAATTCCCGAAACAACCAGCAGATGATGCGCTATCTTTGCTTGTGTCAGGTGATGGCACAGCCCCGCTTGAAATTCAGCAAGATGCGCGCATTTACGCTGGCACCTTGACGCAAGGCACAAATCTTATTCACAAAATCAAAGGGCTTGCCTATCTGTTGGTATCACAAGGGCAAATCACAGTGGATGGCATGACTGGTCATAAGGGAGATGGGTTTGCGATCTCACAGCAAGATAACATCACGATCACTGCCACCAAAAATGCTGAAATTTTGGTGATTGAGGTACCTGGCAAACAAAAAGCCAGATAAGCCAGATAACGGCATGATGCATAAAAAACGCCAGCCCTATACAGGCTGGTTGTTAATTCAATCAGCCACATTTCCTTGGTATTTGCGATAAACCTTTGCCCTGCTGCTTTTTTATGTGTCATAGCGGTAATAGGGATGGCTGCCACGTCCCTGACATCGACAAATCCGAGATGCAAATTCGCCGCCGCTGGCACTTTGCCAACAAGAATCTGGCTGTTTTAGCAGAGCTATTTCTGAAACATTTCACCTCATAACATCACCCAATATCGCAACAGAAAAACCGCCTAACTTTTAGGCACATCCCATTTATAATGTCGCATTCTCGACAATTAAGGCCCTTTCTGCTATGAAAAGCACAGATTTTTGACTGCACAGATTTTTGACTGCGCTGGGGGAAGGATTTTTCATGTCTTTAGAATCACGTTTGATACAACAGCTTAATACCTTGCGAGGCCAAGGCATGAAGATGGCTGAGATCAACCCAGTTGCCGCGCTCGGCGATGAAATTTCAGATCATTTAGCCAAAGGCGAAATCACATCTGATCAGCTGAATGATATGCTTGACAGATTGTCTGCTGATTTATGGCAATCCATGACAAAGCGTCTTGCGACACAAACAGGGGCCACGGATCAAGTAGCGTTAGATTTATCTTCGCTATTGGCAAAACATGATTGCACAAAGATGATTTACCGCGCGGTATTCACCGCCCATCCTGTCTTTGCCCTGACCAAAGAAGCATCTGATGCGCTCTGTCATTCGGCAACCAACTTTGCGCAAACAGGTAAAGCTGCGCCAATGCCGCAAGATGCCTTTGCAACACGCGCCTCAGTCAGCCTTCAGCAAGAACATGATGAAGCCATGCAGGCCTTAACGCGGGCCCGCGATGCGATCACCAAGATCAACCAGCAAATCATCACTTTTAATAAAGACACCAAACCAGATAGCTGGCGTGAAAGCGTGCCGCATATGCTCGGTGTATCAACATGGGTTGGCTATGATCTTGATGGACGCACCGATATCACTTGGTCACAATCAATCGCGCTTCGCTTGCATGAAAAAGTCAAAGCCTTGCATCGTTATAAAACACATCTTGAGATGATTGATACAAAAGATGTCCGTGTTATTTGTGAAGGATTGCAAGCTGAAATAACAGCAACCACAAAAGATTATCAGGCCTTTTTATCTTTAGCAGATAGCCAAGATGGGCTGGCAGAAACATCCAATGCCCTGACTGAACGAAAGGGCAAAATGACATCCCCTTTTGCTTTGTCAGACGAGATCCATAATCTTGCGAAAAATGCAGATGATGATGACATTGCCACACAGCTTATGCTGGTCGCAGCCGATATCAAAGCACATGGCTTTGGCATGGGCGAGATGCATTTGCGCATTAACGCGGTACAATTGCGAAATGCGATGCGGTCTGTCGATGGGCGTGCGACCTCATCATCAGATGGTGCCATATCTAACCGCCAATTGATTGACAGGCTGGCATCACGCATCCAATCAGAGACGCCGTGGCACATAAATTTTGCCACTGTTGATAAAGAGGCCGCAACCGCCAGACGCCAATTGATGGTTGCAACGCAAATCTTGAAACATATTGATGAAGATATGCCGATTAGGCTTTTGATTGCCGAATGCGAAAAGCCAATCACCTATATGATTGCGCTGTATTTGGCGCATAAATTCGGCATTGCAGATAAGCTTGATATCTCCCCCTTATTCGAGACAACCTTTGGCCTTGAACATGGCGTGCAGATGATGACACAGCTGCTTGGTTTTGCGCCTGTGCAAGGCTATATCCGCCAGCGCAAACGTCTTGCCATCCAAGCAGGCTTTTCAGATGCTGGACGCTTTATGGGGCAAATCGCCGCTAATTTGGCGATTGAGCGTCTGCAAATTAAGCTGGCAAGCCTTTGCAGCTCTATGTTTGGCAGTGATGTGGAATTATTAATTTTCAACACCCATGGTGAATCTATGGGGCGCGGCTGTGCCAGACCAACCATTGAGGCACGCCAGAATTTCATCTTTACTCCCTTTTCACGCCATCATGCGGCCGAAATGGGTTGTGCCATTCATCACCAATCTAGTTTCCAAGGTGGTGATGGGTATCGTTTATTTGGCACAGATGTTTTGGCCTATGCCACCATGTGCTCTTTGCTTGCGGCTGAGACAAAAGCGCCATCACAAGAAGAGGTTAATGATACATTTTACGAAAATCGGGACTTTACGCTTGATCTGTTTTTGACCTTAAAAAATTGGCATGAAACCTTGTTTAAAGACCCACAATATGGCGAATTGCTGGATGTGTTTGGGGCAAATCTTTTGCCAAAAACAGGGTCACGCCCTGCGAAACGCAAATTACAAGCAGGCCTTGAACGCCTAGACCCCTCAAAAATCAGGGCCATCCCTCATAATGCGATCTTGCAACAATTGGGCTATTTGGCGGTTGTGATCTCTGGCATGGGAAGCGCGGCCCATAATGATTTAGAACGTTTTATCGAAATCTATGAAGCCTCACCGCGCCTTCAGCAATGTATCGCGCATGTCTCAGAAGCCAAACAATTTGGCTCTTTAAATACCATGCTGGCTTATGGCCGATTGATGGATAATGGGTTTTGGATTGATAAGGCCTATCATGGTGCGCAACCAAGCAATCAGCGGGCATTCCGCCAAATTGCCACATTCCTGCGTAACCGCACCTCTGCGATGGCTGTGCGGCAAACTGTATGGCGGTTGCGTGAAGATTTGATTGATCTGTACCGTCTCACCTCTGCCTTTGAAACAGGATCTGTGCGCACCACTGGTTATGATCGTGCAGAGCTTGATTTGATACAGGCGGTCAGAATTGCCGTGATCACAGATACCATGATCAAAACATTCCAAGTGCCGCGCTTTACCGAATCCAATCGCTATAGCCAAAGTGATTTATATAATGCCGCATTGACACTTGATTTTGATTTGATTGATCAAATTGTGCGAGATGAATTCCCCGCCGATGAGCCAAATGGCAATGATGTGACCATGTCAGAAGACGAAACCTATGCCCAATTATCTGAAATGTCCTATGGTGATTTGTCAAAAAAGGTGCGCCTGCCTTTGGCAAATAATCATAAGCTGATTAAGAAAGTCACCCAGATGATCTCTGCCAATTATGGCGCACATGGTTAGGGGTTAAGGGATAAAATGCAAGGGGTTAGAGGCTAAGCATGAGATACCTCAGGCTATAAGACCGCTAGTCTGTTGTTTTGATTCACACAGCTAAAGACTGACTTTGTGGTGCGTAAATTTGAGTCAGGTTCTACAGGTTTTCTGGACAAAGAACAATTAACGAGCATTTCTCAATATCAACAAAACACACTCTTCATATCTTTGAGTGCCAATATTAAAACCTAGCTCTATGCAAATTGTCCTTGCATTATTTGGTGCGGGCGTTGCCGGACGAGGCGTATAGCCGCTCGAACGGTGACAGTGATAACCGCCTGTTTTTCTATTATTATGACATCCAGCAGCGTTCAAACCACCACCATGAGCCCAGCTTTCATAGGCTAAAACACTAACTAAGGCTACTGGTAACAAAAGCAAAAAGATGCCTCTCATTGTTACCTCTTATGACCCTATTGTGACAGAGCTAAGTACAGCCCTTTAATACCTATAACTGTGATTCCTGTCGGTAGATGCGTCAAGTGAGACTAAAGTATCATGCGTGATACGCAATATAGCGGCAAACATGAACAGCAGTTAAAACAACGAGGTTGTGACAAGCGTCTAAAGGCAGGATAACCTAGACAAAACAACGATTTAAAGAAGAATAAAGTTGGTAGCGGAGGAGGGACTCGAACCCCCGACACGCGGATTATGATTTCGCTACTCTAACCAGCTGTAATCTCCAGATTTCTTGCCGTTCCACATCAAACGCCATGCAGAAATATGGGTAAGAGAGTAAGAACGAATTCTATATCGGGCATCTAATGAGCGGGCGTATTTTCTCTTTATAGATTTCGCTTAACGCTGCATGTGTTTCATCTGGCAAAGGCGCCAATGAGGCAGCGCGCACATTTCTTTCAATCTGATCGGGATGTGAACAGCCAGCGATAACGCTTGAAACAGCCTCATGGTCCAAAATCCAGCGCAAAGCAAAATCAGCAAGGCTCCACCCCTCTGGCACAAAGGGTCTTATCTCATCAAGAAATGCCACAGCCTTATGCTGCTCTATGCCTGAAAAAGTCTCTCCGACTGAAAAATGCGCGCCATCACGATTAAAGTTACGATGGTCGCTTTCATCAAATTTATGATCAGCTGCAAATTTGCCTGTTAAAATACCGCTGGCAAGAGGCAAGCGCACAATAATGCCAACATCACGGGCTTTGGCCTCATCAAATAATGACCAAATCGCATCTTGGCGGTAAAGATTAAAGATAATCTGTAATGTGGCACAATTATCCTCTGCGATACATAGCTTGGCCTCTTCTAATGTTTCAACTGATGCGCCCCAAGCTTTGATAATTCCTTTGGCTTGCAAATTATTCATTACATGAAAAATCTGCCCCTGTTTTAAAATTTCTGTTGGCACGCAATGAAGCTGCACCAAATCAAGTGCCTCAACGCCAAGTCGCATAAGGCTATCTTTAATATGGGATTCGACATCATCTTGGCTATAATTATCAGGATAAAGAGCGGCCATGCGCCCTACTTTGGTTGCGATAATCATATCTTTATGGCTTTTGGCAAAATCACCAATAACCTGTTCCGAACGCCCTGCCCCATAGACATCGGCTGTATCATAAAAACTGACATTGGCTTTATGCGCTGCAGCTAGCGTATCCGTTGATTGCGCATCACTAATCGGTCCAAAATCGCCACCAAATTGCCAACAACCAATGCCGATCTCACTAGCCTGATAGCCTGTCTTTCCTAATCTGCGTTGTTTCATTGATTTGCCTTTATGTTTTTTAGATTATTGTCTTGCCAATTGCATTCTTAAGGATAAATTTGAAAACAAAAAATTTCAAGGAGCAGGCAATGACAACACGATTTGGTTTATTGGGCGCAGGTCGCATCGGCCAAACACATGCAAAGGCGGTTGCCTCAAATGAGGGCGCGGTGATAGCCGCGGTTGCAGACCCGCTAGAGGCAGCGGCAAAATCTATTGCCAATCAACATAA
The DNA here is from genome assembly GCA_049889495.1 of Puniceispirillaceae bacterium (SeqCode). Taxonomy (GTDB): domain Bacteria; phylum Pseudomonadota; class Alphaproteobacteria; order Puniceispirillales; family Puniceispirillaceae; genus UBA685. Next base: position 16,397 of record JBMHDH010000077.1, read on the forward strand.
TGCTGATATGAACACCATTGATGAAATCGCCGCTCGTGATGATATTGATGCTGTGATTATCTGCACACCGACTGATATGCATGCTGACCAGATTGAACAATTTGCCAGAGCTGGCAAAGCCATTTTCTGCGAAAAGCCTATCGATTTGGATGTTGAACGTGTTAAATCATGCCTTAAAACAGTCGAAGAGACTGGCACATTATTAATGGTTGGCTTTAATCGGCGCTTTGACCCTCATTTTAGCGCGATGCGCCAAGCGATTCAAAATGGGCAAATTGGCAAGGCTGAGATGGGCGTTATTATTTCACGCGATCCCGCAGCCCCACCTGCCGATTACATCACACGTTCAGGCGGCTTATTCCGTGATATGATGATCCATGATTTTGATATGGCTGTCTTTTTAATGGGAGATATGCCGCAAAAAGTGCAGGCCTCTGGTTCTGTTTTAACAGACCTGCAAATTGGAGAGCTTGGTGATGTTGATAGTGCGAATGCGATCCTTACTTGGGCAGATGGGCGCCAAGTATCAATTTCAAATTCCAGACGTGCTAGCTATGGTTATGATCAGCGCATCGAAATGCATGGTGAAGACGGCATGATTACAGCTGAAAATCAACGCCCTATTTCTATTGAAATTGCCTCAAGCACGGGTTTTACAAGACCGCCTTTACATGATTTCTTTATGACACGTTATTTGGATGCCTATGCCGCTGAGATTAGCGCTTTTGTTAACGCCCTAAACACAGGTCAGACTGATATTCCGCAAGGTATTGATGGGCTGAACGCGCTGGTGCTGGCAGAAGCTGCCTTGCAGTCAGCAACAACAGGTGAAGCAGTTTATCTCTAGGCGCGTTTATTCAGGCATAACCCCGACTATTTGCTGATCATAATCAATGATAGCCCCTGTAATCACACCTGAATCAGGGCTTAATAAATAAGCAGCGAGCGGTGCTAATTGATGCGGCTTCACCAATTGCCCCATTGGCAATTTTGCTTCTGCGTCTGCTAGCCAATTATCATCTGCGCCGTGGAACTCTTTTTGCACCTTATCTTCGTTGGGTGTATCCATCCAACCAGGGGCAATCGCATTCACACGAATACGGTGATGGCGCATCGCATTAGCTGCATTTTTAGTTAATGTCAAAAGCCCTCCTTTGGAGGAGGAATAAGCTGTCAAAAAGCTTTGCCCCACATGGGCAGAGGTTGACAGAATATTCACCATTGACCCGCCTTTGCCCTGCGCGACAAGGTGATTGGCAACGCCTTGCATCAACAAAAAAGGCGCGCGCAAATTAATATTCATATGCCTGTCCCATAAATCAGCTGAGCTATCAAGCAATGTCCCACGTGATGTATCAGCTGCCGCATTTAAAAGACCATCAACTGTGCCAAAATGCGCAATTGTTTTTGCAACAACCGCCTGGCAATCCTCAATAGAGGCGGCATCACATTGCAGATAAAGCGCCTGTGCACCTTGCGTCTTTAGATGCGCCACAGCCGCCTCACCTTTTGTGGCATCACGGCCTGTTATGGCTATTTTTTGGCATCCTTGTGCGATAAGCTGATCTGCGACCGCAAGACCAAGACCTTGGGTGCCGCCCGATATAAGAATGACTTGATTTTCATTACTTATGTGTTTCATGCCCTTATTCCACATCCATCCATTGACCAGAAAGGGCCGATTTATCTACGGCGTCCATGACTTTTTCAATGATAAGCCCTGCCTTAAAATCAGGCCAAACAGTCCCGCCATGTTCAATGGCCTGTAATAGCTCATAAAGCTCACAAATTTTGACATCCATATAGCCAAGAGAATGACCACCATTTGGCAAAAAGGCTTGATAAGGCGGATGTAATGGACCTGTTAAAATAGTTCTAAAACCATCTGTTGCAGGGTCATCTTGGCGCGTAAATAGCTGAATTTCATT
>JBMHDH010000078.1:0-2934 GCA_049889495.1 Puniceispirillaceae bacterium (SeqCode)
ATTTTGGGCGTTGAATCTGGCCTGACAGCTTATCAAACATTTTTTATGTCGAGCTTGTTATTTGCTGGCACAAGTCAGATTATTTTTGCTCAGCTGATTGCCCTCGCCACGCCTGTTTTAATCTTGCTCGGCTCTGTGGCAGCTTTGAATGCGCGGCATCTTCTTTATTCAGCTTCCGTGTCTGAATATCTTCGCGATAAACCACTGCGGTGGCGCATATTGCTAGCCTATCTTTTGACAGATGAAGCGTTCGCCGTATCCATTCTGCGCTATCAGAACAAGCCACCAAGTCCCTTTATGCATTATCACCTGTTTGGGTCCGGCTTATTGCTATGGTCAGTTTGGCAATTTTCAACCTTATTAGGCCTACTAGCAGGCGCTGCCATACCAGAGTCACTTGCGCTTGGGTTTGTGATACCCTTGATTTTCATGGCGATTGTCTTGCCTTTGATAAAAAGCCGGGTTGAGGTGGCAACGATATGTGCCAGCACAGCTTGTGTCTTTGCCTTTGCCCATTTGCCTTATAATTTGTGGTTATTGATTGCCGCAATTGCTGGCATTTGTGCTGGCGCCTTAACAGCTAAATTCTATGGTGAGGCATCATGATCTGGTTTTTGATTATCGTAAGCGGGCTTATCACCTTTTCAATGCGTTTTATTTTTTTGACGCCTGCGATGCCTGCGAATTTATCACCTCTTATGCTGACAGCGATGCGCCTTGTGCCGATTGCGGTTCTATGGACGATAGTGGTAGCAGAAGTATTTTTGCAAAATGGTGCGATTGCTGAGCTATCAACAAATGTCCGTCTCTATGCCGCTCTGGGCGCGGCTGTGATTGTCATGGTAACAAAATCTGTAATTGGCACAATAATTGGCGGGATGAGCCTTTATTGGGGGTTAAGTTACTTATTGGGGTGAAGATATGAAAGCACCCTGCCATCCATCACGGCAAGCCCTAGGGCGATGATGCCAAATCCTAGCATCTCTCGCACGCTTACCCATTGTGATAGGAATATCGCATCCAAAGTCACAGCAAAAATTGGCACAATAATTGTGACAAGCATAAGGTTAGACGCCCCGGCAAGGGCAAGAATCCTGAAATAAATCATATAAGCATAGCCTGTGCCAATCATACCTAACCCTATGGCGACAATCACAAGAGAGATTGTCACATCAAAGACAGGAAATGATTGGGTTGCCAGCAGATATACACCCAATATAAGTGATGCACTCAACGTCGTCGCAAAGGCTGTGACAATGCTGTCATATCCTTGCAATTTCAGCCTGCCCCAGACAGATGCAAAGGCATAAGATAAGGTTGCAAGTATCACAGCTAGCTGTCCGATTGAGGTTAAGTCAAATTGTGATAATTCTGATGGCCCGACGACGATGACAACACCAGACACGCCGATTATCACACCGAATAGGCGATGTGCTGATAATCTCTCATTCACGATAAAGATTGCCGCCACCAGCACACCAAAGAAAGCTGTATTTGCATTTATGATGGACGCCATGCCACCTGTAATGGTTACTTGGCCATAAGCGATTAGGGTAAATGGTATAACGTTATTGATTGCGCCCATAACGAAGGTGGAAAGCCAAAACGAGGCTTGTTTCGGCAAAGCGCGCCTTGTTACGATTATTACAAATCCCAATGTCATGGCACCGATGAGAACGCGAAAAAAGACCAGCGATGCTGGCGATAGCGCAACAAGTGCCATTTCAATGAATAAAAAGGATGCGCCCCAAATTGCAGACAGCAATAATAAAAGGCTCCATGCCTGTTTTGACATTGCGTTTGCCATATTATGCCCTTTTCACGCTAGATAGATGAGAGTGCCAGAAGCAACATGCGCATCCCCATGACAAAAAAGAACCATAGCAGAATACGACGGAATAACGCACCATCAATTTTTTGACGAAGATGCTCGCCAATTTGAAAACCAAGCAAGGCGGCAATGATGCCGGCGAGTGCGGGGTAAAGAATGTCAATTGTGACAAGACCCGTTACGAGATATCCGACGCTAAGGGGCAAGCACCCCACAAGTAATAAAAAACCAGCCGCCTCGACAAAGGCGCGCGGCGTTAAATTCTTTGACAGCAGATAAATAACAAGAGGCACAGCCCACATGGATGTCAAAGCACCCATCACACCAGCTGCAAAACCAAATAATATCTGCCAAAGCTTATCGCGATCAGGTGATAAGGGAATGGGTCTTTGGCTGAGATTATAAAGTGAAAATAAGATAACTGATGAAGCAACAGCCAATTGAAGCATGGCTGTTGATAATCGGACTGTCAAAAACGAAAAAGCAAAGATACTAAAGCTTAAACTTATCGCGAAATGGGCATAGCTTGTCACAACTCTCCTGATGCTCTCTGCCCGGCTAAGCTGCCAGATATTGACAACAAACATAGGTATCAAATTGATAGAAAGCGCATGAATGGGCGATAAAATGAAGGTCATCAACGTCAAGGCGGTTGTTGGCAATCCAAGACCTAGCAGGCCTTTGATTGTGCCAGCGATGAGGTAGATACCGCCGACAAAGAAAATGAGAGAAACATCATCCAAAATCATTGTGTGGCAACATAATCTGCATGATAACGCAGGGCGGCATCAGAGATGGCACTTGCAAGCTGTTCATCCAGAATGGTCAGACCTTTCACATCATGTGTTGTGAGCGCAATAGATAGCCTGTGATAGCTGTTTGACCAATCAGGGTGATGGTCAATGCTCTCAGCATAAATGGCGATTTCTGTCATGAACGCAAAAGCCTGCTTGAAGTCTGCAAATTTCAACGCCGTGGATATAGTGCGCCTTTTATCGTCAATCTGCCAATGGGGTAGTGATGACATCATATCATCAATTTGCATCTGATTTAAAGGCTTTGGTCTCATGATAGCTATCTCTGATAGAGCCATATCGCTATGT
>JBMHDH010000079.1:0-16972 GCA_049889495.1 Puniceispirillaceae bacterium (SeqCode)
CAAACACGTTATCATCTCGGTATTTGATGGTGTGGTGGGCACGCAAAATGGTCGGATTTTCCCTGCTGGTCCGTTACGCCAAGCCTTCAATCCCCAAAAAATGAAGGCTGATTTCATCATTATAAATGGGTCTGATGATACCAATTTGGCATCTGCTTTTCCTGAAGATCAGGTGATGTCAGCCACGCTTTTGCCGCTCCCATCTCATCCCAAAATTTCACATAAAAAGCCTGTTTTTGCCTTTGCTGGCATTGGCCGCCCTGCGCGGTTTTTTGCAAGCCTCACCGAAGCTGGCTATCAGCTGGCTGGCACAAAAGCCTTTGGCGATCATCACCCCTATCAAGAGGCTGAATTGCAAGAATTATGGCAAGAGGCAAAAGGCGCAAATCTGATCACGACACAAAAGGATTGGATCAGATTGCCTGCGAAATGGCAAAAAGACATTGCATACCTGCCAGTCAGCCTTCATATTTCAAAGACTGATTCCAAGCGGCTGGTAAGCGGCATTTGCCAAAAATTTAAACCTGCCACCAACTAGGCAAGGGCCATGTCTCATTATAATAAGCCTATCTTTTTACGCAAAATAATTGAATTTGTGATTTGGCCTTTGCAAGCGATTGTGATTGCGCCTTTTGTGCTTGTGATGCATCTCTTGCCTGTGGCGTTACTATCGTCTTTGTTTGGTGCCCTGTTATCTGTTATTGGGCCCTTTACCACCCATCATAAAAGAGCGATGCGGCATTTATCCTATGCCATGCCCGAAAAAACAGATGCCGAAAAGACAGAGATTTTAACAAAAATGTGGCGTCACTTCGGGCATTTGATTGGGGAATATCCTCATATCCATCATATGGGAAGTGACCGCTTTATGACCTTTCATGGTCTTGACCATCTTGAAGAGATGAAGCAAGGCGGATTTATCATTGGGGCCCATCTTGGCAATTGGGAACTTCATATGATGACATCGGTGATACGTGATGAGGCCTATGGTTTGGTCTATCGCCCATTGAATAACCCGCTTACCAATTGGTTGCTGGATATGCGCCAAAAAAGAGGGGATGCCGATCTTTATGCCAAAGGAAAAGACGCTGCCAGAGGCATGATGAAGACCATCAAAAAAGGCGGGATTGTCTATTTATTCACTGATCAAAAATACCGCCAAGGGGTGGTTGTGCCCTTTATGGGCCAAGATGCCGATACCGCAATCGGGCATATTAAAATCGCCTTAAAACAACCTGTGCCAATTACCTATATGAGGGCCATCAGGCGTGATTATTGTCATTATGACATCTATATTGAAAAGCCGTTTACCATTTACACAGATGGGCAGGTCAGTGATGCGGCCATTGCAAAACACGCCACAGAGATGAATGACAAATTATCAGATTATATCAGGCAAACACCTGAACAATGGTTATGGCCCCATCGGCGTTGGGGCAAGGATATCTAGCACCAGCCCTGATCCTGCAGCAGAAAGCGCATAAGATTAGAATAATTCAGTTTGCCCATGATCAGCAGGCGGTTTTTTGCGTGCTTTTGGTGCCTTTTTGGGCTTTGGCAAAGGGGGGTCTGATTGCGGCTTATCGCCTAGCCCCAAAATTTGCGCCTCACGCATGCCATCTGCAAAGGTTAAGGATACGATCTTTTCTGGCTCTGCCTTATGGGCTTGTTTGAGGGCCTTACCATCTGCGTCTCTGACCAAGACAAACCCACGCTGTAACACACGGCCATAGCTGTTGGCTTCGAGCAGACGCGAGGCAGCATCAAGACGGCCATCATGCGCGCTTAGATGCGCTTTGATAAGCGGCGTTACTTTTTCAGATGCCTGATCAAAACGGCGTGTCATATTGGCCAATAAATGATGGGGGGCAAGCAAGCGCGATGCGCTATTATGCAATCTGCCATTGGCATCATAAAGGCGTCTATCGACATAGCGGATCAAACGGTTATGTGCATGATCCAAGGCTTGGGCTTGGGCATTTACCCGTTCAACAGGGTGGCTTAATAGGCGTGTTGTCGCCGTTAATCTTTGGCCAGAATCAGTTAAGCGGCGTGCCATAGCGGCTTTGATTCTGGCATGTTGTTCTGCCAATCTGGCACGAACCTCAGCCAGCACAGGTGTTGCCATCTCTGCGGCGGCTGTTGGGGTTGGTGCACGACGATCAGCGGCAAAATCAATCAAAGTGGTATCTGTTTCATGGCCAATTGACGAAATCAACGGAATTGTGCTTGCGGCGGCGGCGCGCACCACAATCTCTTCGTTAAATGACATCAAATCTTCAAGCGATCCCCCGCCTCTTGCCACAATCAAAATATCGGGACGCGGCAACGCTCCTGTGCCATCCCCATTGTCATCAATTTGGTTGAAGCCTTCAATGGCTCTGGCAACTTGCTCAGCTGATCCTTGACCTTGCACCAAGACAGGCCAGACAAGCACATGCACCCCAAACCGATCTGATAGGCGATGCAAAATATCTTGGATAACAGCACCAGTGGGGCTTGTGACAATGCCGATGGTTCGTGGGAAGGTTGGAATCGGTTTTTTGGCTTGCGGATCAAATAAGCCTTCTTGCATCAGGCGTCTTTTGCGTTCTTCCAGCTGTTTTAACAACGCCCCTTCACCAGCCACCTCAATCGAACGCACTGTTAGCTGGTATTTTGACTGCCCTGAAAAGCTTGTGATTTTTCCTGTGACAATGACATCAAGCCCTTCTTCAGGACGCACATCAAGGCCAGCGGCAACACCTTTCCAAATCACCGCTCCTAAATTATGGCTGTCATCTTTTAAGGTAAAATAAACATGACCAGATGCAGGAAAGCTGGGACGTGAAATCTCGCCTCTTACACGCACATACTCAAAGGCCCCTTCCAGCGTGCGTTTAATCGCGCCTGATAATTCACCAACAGACATATAAGGGGCATTATGATTTTCAGTCACCACATTTGTCCTTATTCTTTTGCGATATCACCGTTCATGCCATCTGGCATCTTACCCAAGCAAATAGACCGCCACTTGTCTTTTGACCAGATAACCGTTACATAAAGTCCCATTTATCGCATAGATTGTGTCACCCGACTATGGTGATCATGCTATTTACAGCATATTTCTATGAATTTGACAGGATGGAAACATGAAAATTCTAGTCATTGGCGGCGGCGGCCGTGAACATGCTATGGCACATGCCATCTCCAGATCACAATTATGCACATCACTTCATATGGCACCAGGCAATCCTGGCATGGCAGATCTTGGCACTTGTCATAAGGTGCATGCCGAAGATACAGATGGTCTATTGGCCTTGGCACAATCACTTCAGATAGACTTGGTCGTGATTGGCCCAGAAGCCCCGTTGGTAGCAGGGCTTGCGGATCAATTAGACGCCGCAGGGATTACCGCATTTGGCCCGTCTGCCGCTGCCGCACAGCTTGAAGGTTCCAAGGATTTTGCCCGTCAAATTTGTGCAAAAATGGCTATTCCGCAACCGCATTTCAAAAGCTTTACCTCAGCAGAAGACGCCTTGGCTTATGCCGATAGCCTAGCGGGCTATTGCGTCATTAAAGCAGATGGCCTTGCCGCTGGTAAAGGCGTTATTGTCAGTGACGATATGGCACAAGCTGGCCCAGCCATCATTCAAATGCTTGATGGCCAATTCGGCTCAGCTTCTGCGTCAATCTTAATCGAAGAGCGCATCACTGGCCCTGAAATTTCAGCCTTTGCCTTGATTAATGGCACACAAACCATCTGGCTTGCCTCTGCCCAAGATCACAAGCGCGCTTATGATAATGACAAAGGCCCCAATACGGGCGGTATGGGCGCGATATCACCATCACCGTTGATGGATGAAGCGTTACGCACCCAAATTATGACACAGGTTATTGATCCTGTGGCACAAGCCATGGTGGATGCTGGCACCCCGTATCGCGGCGTCTTATATGCAGGGCTGATGTTAACCAAAGATGGCCCAAAGGTGATTGAATTTAACTGTCGTTTTGGTGACCCTGAAGCAGAAGTCATTTTGCCACGCATGGAAAGTGATTTTGTTTCTTTAATCAGCGACTTAATGGCTGGCACATTGGCACGTGCCACCATGTCAGATGATGTGGGTGTGACAGTGATCATGGCAACAGAGGGGTATCCTGGTGCTTATGATAAAGGCAGCCTGATCAAAGGGCTTGATGACGCTGGTACAGGCGATGATGTGATTATTTATCATGCTGGCACAGCGTATAATGAGGCTGGCAAGCTGGCAGCATCTGGGGGGCGGGTACTAGCAGTGACGGCTTTGGCAGAAACAAAAGATGCCGCGCGTAAAAAAGCCTATGGTGCGATTGATAAAATTGATTGGCCTGAAGGCTTTTACCGAACTGATATCGCGCAATAACAAGTCAGCTTCTGCTGTCATCGCAAGATCCTTTTGTCGATAAGATTATCACCTTATCTTTTATCGGCAAAAAACTGGTGAAGCAGTGCGGCTGATGCGCCAGCAGAAAAACCGCCATAAATTTCTGGCTGATGATGGGTGGTTGGCTGGTTAAAGACATGCGGACCATGATCAATCGCGCCGCCTTTGGGATCAGATGCGCCATAATATATGCGCCTGATTCTGGCATGTGCTAGGGCGCCAGCACACATAGCGCACGGCTCTAGCGTCACCCAAATATCACAATCTTTTAACGACTTATTGCCAAGGGCCTTTTGCGCTCTTTGAATGGCAAGCATCTCAGCATGCGCGGTGCAATCAGATAAGGTTTCTGTTTCATTATGGGCATAGGCAATCAGCTGGTTTGTGGGATGATGATAAATCACCGCCCCCACTGGCACCTCCCCTATGGCAGCAGCTTGTTCTGCTAGCAATAGTGCTTGTTCCATAAAATCATGATTATCTGTTATTGCCATCATGCCGCCATGCTATCTGTTTCGCTTGGCAATTGCAAAACAATGCCATTCCAGACTATAAAGAGCCCCATGAGCAAAGATTTATCAAAAAAGACCGCCGCTGATGATACCACATTTGACGGCGAGAGAATTGCCAAACGCATTGCGCGTGCAGGCGTCTGTTCACGCCGAGAAGCCGAAAAGCTAATCGCAGACGGCAAAGTTAGCGTCAATGGCACAATCATTACATCACCAGCGTTAAATGTCGATGAGACAGCCAAAATCGTGGTAGATGGCAAGCAGCTTGCCGCCCCAGACCAAGCCAGATTATGGCGGTATTACAAACCTCGTGGTCTTGTCGTCTCTGCCAGAGATGAAAAAGGAAGAGAGACTGTTTTTGACGCGTTACCAGAAACGCTAGGGCGCGTTATTTCCGTTGGTCGTTTGGATATTGATTCTGAAGGGCTTTTGCTGTTGACCAATGATGGTGATCTAGCGCGCCATCTGGAATTGCCAGCCACAGGATGGTCACGCCGATATAAGGTGCGCGTCCAAGGCCGTGTGGATGAAGCACGCCTTGAAGCATTAAAAGAGGGCATCACCATTGACGGGGTGCGTTATGGCGAGATTGACGCCGTACTTGAAACACAAATGCCAAGTAATGCATGGCTGACGATTGCCATTAAAGAAGGCAAAAACAGAGAAGTGCGCCGTATTATGGAACATCTTGGCCATCTGGTCAGCCGCCTGATCCGCCTATCTTATGGTCCGTTTCAGCTTGGCCGCCTTGAAAAAGGAGAGGTCGAAGAAGTACGCGCCGCTGTATTACGCGAACAGCTTGGCCTAGAAGGATCAAAATCTGAACAAGCAGGCAAATCAGACAGACATTATAAAGTTGAATATGCCAGACCAGAAGGTGGCAGAGCAAAACCGCGCAACATCACCCCCAAAGGGAAGAATAAAAACAAACCCACTTTGAAATTGGCACCAAAAGGGGCAAGCGCTGGGGGCGCAAAAGGGGCAAAAGGGGCAAAAAATGCAGATCATCGCCGGCCAAAAAAGAGGCGCTAAGCTTGCCCAACTTGAGGGAGAGTATGTGCGCCCAACAGCACAGCGCACCCGAGAATCCTTATTTAATATCCTGCAAGGGGGCCGTTTTATTGATAATTTGGACGGGCTGCAGGTCCTTGATCTATTTGCTGGCACAGGCGCGCTTGGTCTTGAGGCCTTATCACGCGGTGCGATGAAAGCCATCTTTGTTGAAAAACATCATGAAGCGGTTGCCCTTATTCGTAAAAATGCAGGAAAATTGGGGTTTGATGATCGCGCTCACATCATTCAGGCAGATTGCACCAAAACAAGCCGTTGGCTTTATGACAAGGCGGATTTGGTATTTTGCGATCCGCCCTATGATCAGGGGCTTGCCCTTCCTGCCCTTCAGCAATTTCGGGCACTTGGCGCTTTTCAAAAAGAGGCACTTATCATCATTGAAACGCGAAAATCAGAAAGCCTAGATTTGCCAGATGATATGATCTGTCATGATCACAGACGCTATGGCATGGCGGCTTTGCATTTTTGCAGTTATCGCTAGCCGAGCGATAGACGCAGTCTAGCGTCTGCCAAATAATTTTTCGATATCATGCAAGCTTAATGAGACATAGGTTGGCCGACCATGATTGCATTGCCCTGAACGGGGTGTGACTTCCATTTCCCGAAGCAGAGCGTTCATTTCTGGCACATTTAATACACGCCCTGCCCGCACCGACCCATGACAAGACATGGTGGCAATCACATGTTCAATTTGCTGATCAAAGCTCAAAGATGTGCCCATCTCTGATAATTCTTCTGCCAAATCTGGGACCAAGATTTTGGCATCAACCTCACCAAGCAAGGCAGGGGTTTGACGCACAATCACAGCCCCTTCCCCAAAGGCTTCAATCTCTAGCCCTGCTTTTTCAAGCAATGTGGTTTGCGCAAGCATCGCCGCCATATGATCAGATGGCAATTCCACAATTTCTGGCAATAATAGGATTTGCGCAGGCAGATTGCCCTCTGCCATTGCGGCCTTCATTTTTTCCATCACAAGGCGTTCATGGGCGGCATGTTGATCAATAATGACGATGCCATCTTTGGTTTCGCTGATGATATAGGTGTTATGTAATTGCGCTTTTGATGCGCCCAAAGGGGCGTCTCTTGCCTCTGGCGGCAATACCGCATCATAGCTGTCATCTGTTCTGGCTTGTGGTGGGGCTTCAGCAATCGCGTGGCTATAGGCTTGGGCGGCTTGGGCGGCACGCTCTCTTGCGGCCATTGTTGAAAGATCACCCCCATCAGATGGCTGTTGCCAATTGGCATAAGCGTGGCTGGCAGCAGGCGCAGGATCGGGATAATAACCGCCCCGCCTATTGCCACCTTGACCGCCCCCATAATTGCCGCCAGCTGTAACAGAAGAGCTGTTATTAAAATAGCGCAAGCTATCAGATTGGCCATCACTTGGCATGCGCAAGGCCGCATCTCGCAATTGCGCCATTACCGCACCAACAATCAAAGACCGCACCGCTGGCTGATCTTGAAAACGCACCTCAGCCTTAGCAGGATGCACATTCACATCCACCAAATGCGGCGGCACTGACAAGAATAGCACCGCCATCGGATGCCTGCCGCGTGGCAAAGTATCCCCATAGCCTGCGCGCAAGGCTCCAAGCAAGGTGCGATCACGCACGGGCCGATTATTGACAAATAAATAGATATGGGCGGTGGTTGGCTTATTCATCACAGGCAAGCCAATCAAGGCAGATAACGTAATCTCATCTCTCACAGCGGTAAAAGCAATCGCTTGATCAGAAAAAGCACGGCCGATCACATCACCAAGACGCGCTGCTTTGCCTGCCTCATCATCTGTGCGGGCGACATAATGTAACAGGCGTCTATCCCCATCAAAGGCTTCAAAGCTGATATGCGGCCAACCCATGGCAAGACGTTTGATCACATCCACACACGCGCTTGTCTCTGTGCGGGTTGTTTTCATAAATTTTAATCTGGCTGGGACATTGGCAAATAAATCACGAACGATGATTTGTGTGCCTTTTTCCATAGCATGCGGTTCTGGTGTTGCCACATGGCCTTGGGCAATTTTTAAGGACCAGCCATGGTCATCCCCGCTTGTCCGTGACCTGATTTCCATATCAGACACAGATCCAATAGATGGCAAAGCCTCGCCACGAAACCCAAAGGAATGAATATCAAACAAATCCGCATCTGGTAATTTTGAGGTGGCATGACGCTGAATGGCAAGACTAAGGGCGTCACGGCTCATGCCCGTACCATTATCTGTGATAACCAGCTCTTTCAGGCCACCGTCTTTGATATGGATCGTGATAAAGCTGGCATCCGCATCAATGGCATTTTCCACCAGCTCTTTTAACGCAGCAGACGGGCGTTCAATCACCTCGCCAGCGGCGATTTGATCAACCAGCTGAGAGGGAAGAAGCCTGATGTCAGACATAACAGAGTAGCCTAGCTATCGCGGTTATTTCACAAGGATTTCTGTGCCTTCTACGCCATCTGTCGCAGGCGAAGCCCCATCGGTTGGCACGCGCCCTTGCAGACGGTTAGAACGCAAACGCGCATCTTCGGCCATCTGGTCCAAAATCGGCCCCACATCAGGCAAACCGCCAAACACGATTTGGATTGGCAAGCGACGTTCAAAACGAATACCAGCGGTTTCTTCATCAACCAGATCACGGATATCAGCTGGCACGCCAGAGAAATCAAACACATCTTCATAGCCATTTAATGAGGCTTTACGTGATTCAAGAAGCACAGATAACTGACCAGAGGCTGACAAATCAGCGGTGCTAACGACGCGGTCATCCTTATCATTTGCCGACGGACGTGCTGAAAAATTCGGCGGCAATGTTAAAGGCGGGCGCACCACAACTTCAAATTCATCTGGCACTGATTTTTCAGATCCAATGGCTTGCCTGAAATCAGAACAGCCTGATAACGCCACCAATGCCAAACCAGCGCCAGCAAAGATCGAGAGAGATTTCCCAGAAAAGACTGTCATTGTTTCGTTTCCTTTTTCGCAGGCCTATCAGTTGTCCCAGCCTGTGCTGGTGATCGAAAGCTGGTAATAACCCAAATCACAACACCACAAAAGATTGCGGCATCTGCTATATTAAACGCTGGATAATGCCATGTGCCAAGATGAAAATCTACGAAATCAACAACTTTACCATAGATTTGTCTGTCAATGACATTACCAATCGCGCCGCCAGCAATCAGCGCGGCTGATTTTTGCTGCCATTTGGTCAAAGATGGCAATTGACGATACAGCCAAATCACCACCAAAACCGCCAATAATGTGATCCCATGACGTGTCCAAATACCCCATTGGGCCAACAGACCAAAGCTGACGCCTTCATTCCACACAGGTGCCAAATTTAAAATTGGCAAAAGCGCAATCACCCGCGGCGGATCAAAAATCAGATCAAGCATCACTTGCTTCACAATCGCATCAGTCGCGATAATGATGCCTGCGATCATGAAAAAATGATATCTCAGCTTCGTCTCTGCGCCCATAGGTTCCTCTTAAAAAGGCATCATGCTCAGGCATCAGCCAATGATGCGACCACCTTATCACAGCGGCCGCAAATTGGCTTATCTTCTGACACTTCTGCTAGAATTTTCCAGCAACGCGCGCATTTGCCGCCTTCTGCTTTGCCAATCACAACCCCTACAGAGGCCACATCATCCAATGTAAAGGCATCAGCAGGCATAGGTTTTGTGCTGATGTCACCTGTTGAGGTGATGAACAGTCCTGCCAAATCTTGACCATCTAGCAAGGATGCCAAGTCAGATGAGATATAAAGCTGGGCGGTGGCTTGCAAAGAGCCGCCAACAATCCCATCATTTCTGGCTTGTTCAATCGCCGCTGTGACCACAGACCTGATTTTACGAATGGTTGCCCATTTTTTTCCAATCGCCTCATTCTGCCACTGATCACCAAGTGGCATATAGGTCTGCATATGAATGGATGTTCCCTGATTATGTTCATAGGCCTGCCAGGCTTCTTCGGCGGTGAAACATAAGATCGGGGCAATCCAACCAATCAGCGATTCCAACGTCTTTGCCATCACCTGACGGGTGGCTTTGCGGGCCACGCTGTCTGGGGCATCACAATATAATCTGTCTTTGCGGATGTCGAAATAAAAGGCCGATAAATCAGCGTTACAGAAATCATGCAAGCTTGTGAAAACACCATGGAAATCATATTCGGCTGATTTACTGCGCACAGCTTCATCAATTTCAGTCAAACGATGCAAGACCCATTTTTCAAGCTCTGGCATATCATCATAGGCGACCTGATCATCAGCTTCGATCCCCGCAACCGCGCCAAGCAAATAACGAAGCGTGTTGCGAATACGGCGATAATGATCTGTTTGGCGTTTGATGATTTCAGGGCCAATGCGCAAATCATCATAATAATCAGATGACACAACCCATAACCGCAAAATATCTGCGCCATTTTGTTCAATCACCTTTTGCGGCAAGACCACATTGCCAAGTGATTTTGACATTTTGCGCCCTTGTTCATCCAACACAAAGCCATGTGTTAACACACCCTTATAAGGGGCTCTGCCACGTGTGCCGCATGATTCAAGCAAAGACGAATGGAACCAGCCACGATGCTGATCAGAGCCTTCCAGATATAAATCCGCTGGGCTTTGCAAATCGTCACGCGCCTCTAGCACAAAAGCATGGGTTGATCCTGAATCAAACCACACATCAGCGATATCGCGTACTTGTTCATAATCATCAGCCGCATAATCATTGCCCAAGAATGTCTGCGGATCTTGGGTAAACCAGATATCACAGCCAGATTGCGCAAAGGCCTCCACAATGCGGTCAACCACGGCCTGATCACGCAATGGCTCGCCTGTCTGCTTATTCACAAAGACAGGGATAGGCACACCCCATGCTCTTTGGCGTGATAAACACCAATCAGGACGCCCTGCAATCATAGATGATAATCTTGTCTTACCAGCTGGCGGGTAAAAGGCTGTTTTTTCAATTTCTGACATCGCAATATCACGCAGGTTATTTTCTGCCATAGAAATAAACCATTGCGCTGTGTTGCGATAAATCACAGGGGCTTTTGAACGCCATGAATGCGGATAAGAATGAACCAATTGGCCAATTGCAATCAGCCCCCCTTTTTCTGCCATGATCTCAGCGATTTTCGCATTATCACGAAGCACATGCATGCCGCCAAATAATGGCAAATGCGCGGCAAGAGAACCATCTTCATTCACCGTATCAGGCACTGGCACACCATGTTTGATATGTGCCAATTCATAATCTTCTGGCCCATGACCTGGGGCGATATGCACAAAGCCTGTCCCTTGATCCGTTGTGACATAATCCCCAGCAAAAGCTGGCACATCATGATCATAGCCCTCTGCTGCCAAAGGATGGGCTGCAACCAGCCCTTCAAGCTTGTCACCTGTAAAACGCAGTTCCTCTGAAATGCCTGTGATTTTTGCAGCCTTTAGCGTGTCATCTAGCAAATCTGCCGCAACAATCAAACGATCACCTGATTTTGCCAAGGCGCCCTCTTCGGCCTCTGTCACAGAAAAACAAACATAGGTAATATCATTGCCATAAGCCAAAGCGCGGTTGCCAGGCATCGTCCATGGCGTAGTTGTCCAAATGACAATGCGTGCGCCTTTAATCGCCTCAAGCGCGGTTTGCTTAACCTCAAAACAGGCATAAATCGTTGTGGATTTATGATCTGCATATTCCACTTCAGCTTCAGCCAAAGCGGTCTTTTCCACAGGAGACCACATCACGGGCTTGGCACCGCGATAAAGACCACCATTCATCAAAAACTTACCAATCTCTTTGGCAATCAGAGATTCTGATTCATAACGCATGGTCATATAAGGGGTATCAAAGTCACCTAACACGCCAAGGCGTTTAAATTCTTCTGATTGTACACCCAGCCAATGCGCCGCAAAATTACGGCATTCTTCGCGGAATTCAGTGATATCCACCTCATCTTTATCTTTGCCTTTTTTGCGATATTGTTCTTCGATTTTCCATTCAATCGGCAAACCATGGCAATCCCAGCCAGGCACATAATTGGCATCTTTGCCAAGCATTGATTGTGAACGGTTAATCACATCTTTCAAAATTTTATTCAAAGCATGACCGATATGAAGCTGGCCATTGGCATAGGGCGGGCCATCATGAAGCACGAAAGGCTCTGCGCCTTTGCGCGCTTTACGCAATGACTTATACAGATCAATATCTTGCCAATATTGCAAAATCTCAGGCTCTTTTTTCGGCAAGCCGCCACGCATAGGAAAACTTGTCTGTGGCAGAAACACAGTCTGCTTATAATCAAATTCTGCTTTATCCGTTTTTGCGTTATCGCTCATGTCACTATTACTCGCTTTATCAAAGCTATTTTTTATCTTTTTGACTCTGTGATCACTTTGATCATCTCTTACTGTGCCAGAAGGGTTTTGGCTGTTGCGGCATCATCCGCAATTTGCGCTTTCAACGCATCAAGGCCTTCAAATTTCCGCTCTGGACGCACGAAACCTTTTAACGCGATTTCCAGTCTTTGACCATAGATATCAGCGTTAAAGTCAAACAGATGCGCTTCTGCCAAAACGCCCCTGTTATTCACCGTTGGTCTTTGCCCAATATTTGCCACGCCAAAAATAGGCTCAGATGATGACGCGCCTTCCAGATAAGCTTCGATGGCATAGACCCCAAAGGCAGGTTGCAATTGGTGATCAAGGGTCAAATTCGCCGTGGCAAAACCGATAGTGCGGCCTCTTTGATCGCCTTGTTGCACGACCCCAGAAATTACATAAGGCCTGCCAAGCATTTGTTCTGCTAGATCAGGTTGGCCAGCTTGCAAGGCGGCGCGAATACGGCTTGATGAAATCACCATCTGATGCTGATCACGTTCCAATGGCACGCCTGTGACCTGCATATCAAATGCCTTGCCTAGCGTTCTTAATGTTTCAATTGATCCCGCCCGTGCCTTGCCAAAAGCAAAATCTTCGCCTGCAAATAAATGCACAATATGCAAAGGTTGCAGGACTTCATGCACAAATTCGTCTGGTGAAGCAGACCGCAAATAATCATCAAAGGTGATATGCACAATGATATCAGCACCGCATTCAGCCAAAACACGGTTTTTTTGTACCGCATCCATCAACATAAAAGGCGGGTCCTGTGGTCTGAAAAAAGCGCGCGGATGGGGCGTGAATGTGACAACCGCAAGCTGAAGATCTAAATCATCTGCTAGCATTTTGGCTTGCGAGATCAAAAATTGATGCCCATGATGCACACCGTCAAAATTACCGATGACGGCAACCACAGGCGCGCCATTGCGCATCTCACTGCCTCTTTGCCATTGTTTGATTTGAACCATCACTAAAGTCTCACCTATGATCGCCATAGCTAACAGGGATGCGCCATCCGAAATTGCTTCACAAGCTAGCCCCACTAAATAGCCGAAACTATAGCCCAAAAACCACAGATATTTCAATGATAGTTGTGACTTTGATTTTACACGAATTTGCGGCATGATAAGAGACGTTGATACCAAATCTTCATCACTTTTGCGGCCAAGCCGTCACAGGAGCCTTTCATGGAAGTGACATCATTTCAAGATTTGCTGAAAAGCATGTCCATGACACCTGAATTTTTCACGAGCATGATTGATGGTGCTTTGATTTTCCTAAGCGGCATTGCCACATTGATTATCGGCCTGTTTTTTGCGGGCCGTATGGGGCGGCTTGTGCGCACAAACCTGCAAAAAATTAACCGTATTGATAAAACATTGGTGCCTGTTGCCGCCTCTGTGGTGCGCTATGCGATTATCGTTGTCACAGTTGTTGTGATGCTGGGGCAATTTGGTGTGCAAACCACATCCATCATCGCCATTTTAGGTGCCGCAGGCCTTGCCATTGGTCTGGCATTACAAGGCACCTTGTCAAATGTAGCGGCGGGGGTAATGTTATTAATCCTACGCCCTTTTGAATCTGGTGACTGGATTGAAACAAATGGCATTTCTGGCACTGTCAAAGAAATTGGGTTATTTACAACCCATATTGATACTTTTGATAATGTTTATATTTCTTTACCAAATTCAACTATTTGGTCAGCCACCATCATCAATCACGCAAAACATGAAACACGCCGCCTAGACCTTCCCATTGGTGTGTCTTATGATTGTGATTTTGACATTGTGGAAAAAGCGATGCTGTCTTTAACAGATGATGCGCGTATCCATAAAACCCCTGCCCCTGTGTTTCAGGTGGTATCCTATGATGACAGCGCAATCACCGTGCGGTTGCGTCTTTACACCTCTTATCAAGATTTATTTCAGCTAGGGTGGGATTTAAACAGACGCCTGAAACCTGTTTTTGATCAACATGATATTGAAATTCCGTTCCCGCAACATGTCGTGCATTACGCCCAAAATACGATAGACCAAACCACCAAAAATAAGAGTTCCAATGACTAAGCCAGTTGGCGTTAACCGAAAAGTTCTGGAACGCGGCGATGTGATGGCATTGGCCCGCAACAGAGATGGCAATGACACAAATGTATTAAGTGATGCGGCTTTGCTGGCATCACGCAGGGCTGAACTGCCAGATGATTATGCTGGCCCTGATATTTGGGTGTTTGGCTATGGCTCTTTGATTTGGAACCCAGTGGTGGAGTATTGCGAGGCCCTAGATGGCACCATTTATGGCTATCACAGGCGGTTTTGCATGTGGACCAGAATTGGCAGGGGCTCCCCAGACTGCCCAGGCTTGGTCTTGGCATTGGACCATGGCGGCTCCACCAAAGGGGTGTTATTCCGCATTGCCGCTGATAAAGCCCCACAAGAATTGGATATGTTATGGCGGCGTGAAATGATGGCTGACAGCTATCGACCGATCTGGATCACAGCCAAAACTGCCAAAGGGCCGATCAAAGCCTTGAGCTTTGCCATCCGCCGTGACCGCCCTGTCTATGCGCCCAAAATGCCAGAAGATCAGATGGCAGAGATCATTTATCAGGCCAAAGGCTTTGTGGGCCCTTGCCGTGATTATTTGGAAAATACGCAATCAGCCTTATTGCAGGCTGGCATTATTGACAAACAAATGGTGCGACTAGCCAAGCTGGTCAAAGAAAAACAAAACAAGCAATAAAGATCTAGCCAGAATGATGCCCTATGAGATGACGGCTAGCCATTTGGCCATTGGCCCCCAAGCGCGGTTGTCAAATCGCGCGCCACACGCACCACTGATTTACCAATGGCCGCCATCACATTATTTTGCAAGCGCACCGTTGGCCCACTGATGGAAAGCGCCCCGATGACTTTTGAGCTGTCATCAAATAGAGGGGCTGCAATGCAGCGCAAACCAAGCGAATGTTCTTCATCATCCACTGCAAAATAATTGGACTGAACACGCGCCACATCTGCCCATAATGTTTTTTCAGTGACATGTGATTTGGCTGTCATCTGGACGATGCCTTGCGCGTCGATCAATTTTTCAGCCTCAGGGCGAGGCAAAAAGGCAAGGCAAGCCTTGCCAACCGCAGAACAGCTCCACGGGGCATTTACCCCAGGCTTTGCCAATGCGCGCATCATTTGCGGAGATTCCACCTGCGCCAGATAAATCAGCTGTTCTTGTTCGATCAAAGCCAGATTAGAGGTTTCGCCCTTATCCTGCATCAAAATACGCAAATAAGGCCGCGCCATAAAGCACACATCACGCGCCCGCAAATAGGCGGATCCCACATGGAATGATTGGACCCCAACCAACCAGCGGCTATCTTCGAAACGCACAAACCGTTCCAGCTGTAAAGTCGTCAAAAGGCGATGCGCGGTTGATGGCGCAAGCCCAACAGACCGTGCCAGCTCTGACAAGGTCATGCCGTTTGGTTCTTCTGATAATCGCGATAACAAGCGCAAGGCACGTGACACGGATTGCGTATGGCCGCTGCGCTTTTCGAGGATATCATCTGGCATAAAAGGGGTTACCCATCATTTTAAAGCCAGCCCCAACGCCATGATGCGCTTAATTTATAATGATTACAAGTTATATCGCATAAGGCGTGACCATATGCCGCTTTTGGCCTATGGCAAAAGAGGCCAGATAGCAGGTCATATAGATAGTGTTTTCAAGCCTATGTCCGAAAAAGAGGCCCGAATATCAAAGATGATTTCGCCGCGGTATTTTTGCCTATTTTATGGGCTTGCAAAGTGAAAGCGATTGGATTATGGTCCCGATTATCCACATGCGATGCGGCTGTGGCGGAACTGGTAGACGCGACGGATTCAAAATCCGTTTCTGGTGACAGAGTGGGGGTTCGATTCCCTTCAGCCGCACCATGGGATGAATTCTCATAAAAGATCGATATCCCAAAAGGGGCAAGTGGCTATAGCGGCTATAGATGCAGACCGCCTGACTGTTTGACGCGTTCAAACCGCTTTTTGTAATTGCCACCAACATATTCAAAGCCGAAATGTTTGAAGAACCGATCGCCTGTTTCAAGCTCTATACCAGCCGACACACCGATATAAATTTCATCTGCGTCTTTAATTTTGCCCAATCCAAAAACGCATTCATTAACATCAGCGCGGCTTCCCTTTTTCGCCTCTTCAATCAGGGCCGCGCGGCACTCAGCTGACATTGATAAATCTTCCCATGGGTGCGGCTCTCCCGCCCCACAGGCTGTGATCGAAAATATCAAAAAGATAAAATAGCGCATCACCATTTGCGATCCACATCTGTTGCGGCACCACCGCCGCCACTTCTCGTGCTTCCGCCACCACCACACATAATACCCCTCCCTTATTTGTTTTTGTTATCTGTATGTTTCACCTGTCATCCTATATCTCTTGAACCTATCATCTGACTTTCACCTTATACTATTTTTAGTTGTTTTTATATTTTTATTTTTATCCTTTCATTGACTTATTAAGATTGATGACCTAGTTTGACATTATGAACACGCTTGCATTTGACACGCATAAATTTGTGAAAGATTTAACAGGCGCTGGCCTGACTGACA
>JBMHDH010000080.1:0-20987 GCA_049889495.1 Puniceispirillaceae bacterium (SeqCode)
AGAAGTTCAGAAATCCGAAGACCTGTCGCATAAAGCAATTCAAGCCCAGCGGACATCATCAGAGCCATTTCTTCCTCTGGTAATTTTTGGGCGGCCTCTAATAATCTGATCACCTCTTCTTCGCTAAGAGACGCAGGTAAATGGCTTGTGTTTTTGGGGCTCTCCAGTTGCAAGGTGGGATTATCTTGCCTGATTTTCTCGGCGCATAGATAAGCAAAATATTGCCGCAAGGCACTTAGGCGGCGTGCCGCTGTGCGCGGGGCCACTTGCTGACTATGCCAATGGGCCAGCAAATTTTGCAAATCAGAAACAGACGCTGCGACAAGCGTTGTTTGCTTTGCCACAAGCGCGGCATGGGCATTTTCCAAATCACTTTGATAAGCCGCAATTGTTGCAGAGCTTGCCCCACTTTCAGCGGCAAGAGCGGCCAAAAAATCAGCAATGGAGAAATCAGCTATGCGTGGCTCTGTGATTTGTTTTGCCATCAAAGATCAGATAAATAACGGGCCATCAAATGTGCCTTAATGGCTTCATGTTGAAATGTGTTTGCTGTTTTGACAAGGCCTGCTTGATTAAGAGAGCTTGCCAGTATTTGCAATTCAAGCGGGCTGATATCTGATAAATTATGCGCCCCCATTACCATTGCCGCGACCATCACAGTTTCTGCTCTTTGCCCCTTTTGTGCGGCTTGTTGTAATGCCATCAAACCAGCTTGTGACAGGCTTGCCTGATAAACAGCACCAGATGGCTGATTGTGAAAACGCGCCAACCAATCTGTATCATTATCCAGCTGAGATCCCAATAAAGGCAATAGCGCATCAGCATTAATGGCTAAGGCAGACTCTAATCTTGCTTTGTCTGTTGGGGTTTGATCAGTGCCAGCAGGGGCAGTCAAAGTGGCAATATGGTCTGCCAAGATGACGGCACCACCATCTGTTGGCAAGGGATTGGCTGGCAGGCCAGCCAACGCCATGATCGCCGCATAATCGGATTGCTGTTTCACATCCAAAGCACTCATCTCAACCAAAGACATGGCTTGACCAAGAAGCGGCGCGTAAAAACCAAGCCATAAAGCCCCGTTACCATCTTGGGCCTCTTGGCGTATCGCGGATAAGATCATATCCACAAGCTCACGCGCTTCATCTGTGCTGATATCTTCATTGGTGCGAATAGCATGACGCAACGCCAAATATAATTGCACAGATGCCACATCCCGATCGGCATCTTGACCTATCTCTTGATCTATCTCTTGGCCTGCCCCTTGATTTGTACCTTGATTTGCACCTGCTTCAAGGCGCCTTGTCATGGCCATAAGAGGGGTATCAATCGCATCTGTGGAGGCAAGGAAAATCGCATTGGCTTCTGGCAAAGTTAACAGCCCAGCTTGCAGATTTTTGAACCCTAATTTTTGGCGTGCCTCATCAGAAAGATAGCGAAGCGCATTGGTGGCTTTGGCATAGCTTGGGTCAAGCTGGTCCAAATGACGCGCTGTGATAGAGATATGCGCAGCATCCATCAAAATCACATGCAATATTGACACAGCCTCTGTCTCAGCCATCGCCGCGGCACTGATCGTATCACGCCGCCCCAATAACACATCAATCAATTCAAAGAATAGATCATCTTCCACAAAACCAGAGGCGCGCAACACATCAGCGGAAAAGGCCGCTCTTGCTTCATCACCTGTTAAAATTTGACACACCAAATTGGTCTTTTGCCATAGAGGATCAAGAGATGATAGCGCTTTATCAGCTGCCTTTTGGCAAGCATCTGCATCATCTCTTTGCATCAAATCATAGAATAATTTCCATTCTTTCCATGTGGCCCAGTCATCCGTATCTGGCAATTGGGCTACAATCGCGGCCAAACCATCACTGCGGCCAATGCGTGACAGATAATCCATGCGCGCGGCCAGCAAAGCGGTCGGGTTATCAGACGCACCCTTTGGTGGCACAGCTTGACGAGCAATCACTTGATAACTCATCTGATGCAGGGCCTTTGACTGTGATATCTCTGGCGTTTTGGCAATCAACATCAAGGCTTTATCAAGCCCCATGCCGCGCCAAATCCGATTATCAAGCCCATCTAGCTGAAGCGGAGCATCCGTGATGCCAATCGATGCCAGCCCAACATCCTTAGAAGAGCGACGTGTGATACGCGTTTGACCTAGCTCTGCGGTATCCGCCTCAGCTTCAACTGCCTCATCATCTGTGTTTGTGGCTTGATCTTGATTCTCAGCAGTTTCTGGCTTGTTTTCTTGCGTGGTAACATCTGCCGCAAGCGGGGCATCAACCTTTTGATCTGTCTCTTGCGCATCTTCGTTTTGAGAGGTGCCATTATCAGCCAAAGCATCAAGCGCGGCCGTGATTTCATCCTCGCCCGTTGGATCACCAGCTTGATCTTCCCCAGCTTGATCTTCCGTTGAATCAATCACCACAAAGCTAACATTTTCTTCATTGGTGGACAGAACGGTCAGATCAACAGGCTGATCAGCGTTACTTGCCTGTTTATTGCCAATTTCATTTGTGCCAATTTCATTACTAATCGTCTCATTATCTGATAATTGTGCATTCGCAAGACCAAAAGTCGCAACGATTGGCATCATCACCAAGACAGAAAATAAGCGCATGACAAAGCCCCAATATTACCTTTCACAATGACAGACCCGCCATGTGATTTCTTGTTTCACTCATCCCTCATCAAACCGTGACTGGTTTAACGCGGCAACTCTTCATTTGGAACGACTTTAGAGACAGTTTTCACTGGCGCTGGTATCTGTACAGATGATAAATAGCCGATCCCAATCACGCCCAGAAAAACAACCGCCAGAATAACCATAACTGATTTTTTCATTTCAGCCCTCGCCTAATCACGTGACACAAATCTCACTTAAAATTCATGAGTCTCACTTAAATTTCACTAGGTCGCATCACCACCCTGACATCATCTCATGCGACCTGAATCATTATAAATGCGATTATAATAGGCGGCCAGCTATGAGACATGTCCTGCGCTGATGCGCGCAAACCAAATACAGCATCTGTCTTGCGGGTAAATTATGGCCTTAATTGGGCAAAATTGCCAAGAGTTTTCATAAAACCAGACGACAAACACAAAAATAAGGGCAAAGATTGACCAAAGCTGGGACTTCCGAAAAGCCATTTGATAGCATATAAAAATGAAAGATCATTTTTCGTGAAACAGGACCCACATACCAGATGACAAATCAGACATCAGATCGTCAGAATGAAGAAAGCACCACAAAAGGCGCCCCAAAAGGGACAGATCAGAAATCAATCATGCTGATTGGCCTGATGGGGTCAGGCAAGACCGTCATTGGCAAAATGCTAGCCAATGTGATGAATTGGCCATTTCAAGATTCTGATAAATTGATTGAAGGTGAGAGCGGTCTGCGCATCACAGATATTTTTGATCTCTATGGCGAAGAAAAATTTCGTGAAATGGAACGCCGCATCATCCTTGCAGAAATAGCAAAGCCAGGGCATATCCTGTCAGTTGGCGGCGGTGCCTTTTGTCAAAAGCAAATCCAACAGGCCGCCAAATCAGAAATCATCACTATTTGGTTACGGGCAAAGCCTGAAACTTTGCTTGGGCGGATGGATAATTTATCAACCAGACCCCTATTGGCTGGCCCAGACCCATTGGGGGTTTTGTCGTCTTTGCATGAACAAAGATATGAAGATTACCAGAAAGCTGATATTATCGTTGATACAGACGGGCTATCACAAAAACAGTCGCTGGATAAAGTGTTTGATGCTTTTACCGCCTATCAATCGGCGCAATGATAACGATACAAGATTAAAAAACTTATGACGACGCACATGATAACAACAGTTCCTGTCTCATTAGGCGCACGCTCTTATGATATTTTGATTGGCGCTGGCTTATTGGCTAATGCCCAAAGCCATCTCGCTTCCTTTGTGACTGACCGCCATGTGGTTATTATCGCTGATGGGCATACAGCCCCCCTTTACCAAGCTGATTTGGCAGATAATCTTATGCCAATTTGCCGCAAAGTGGATTGTTTATCTGTGCCAGCTGGTGAGGCGTCCAAATCACTTGCCACCTTTTCTGCCCTTATGGAAGATATTTTGGCCCTTGGCGTGGACAGGCAAACCATCTTGATTGCCCTTGGGGGCGGGGTGATTGGTGATTTGGTGGGCTATGCTGCGGCTAGTTTATTGCGCGGGGTGCCTTTCATACAGATCCCAACCAGCCTATTGGCACAAGTTGACAGCTCAGTTGGCGGCAAGACAGGCATTAATGCCAAAGCTGGCAAAAATTTAATTGGGGCGTTTTATCAGCCACAAATTGTGTTGGCTGATACGGCTATTTTAAAAAGCTTGCCAGAACGTGAAATGCGCGCTGGCTATGCAGAGATTGTCAAATATGGCTTGCTTGGCGATGCTGACTTTTTTGCCTGGCTAGAGGTTCATGGCAAAGATGTAATTGCGGGTGATCACGATGCCATTCGCCATGCGGTGATGACAAGCTGTCAGGCAAAAGCCGCGATTGTCGCAGAAGATGAAACAGAAGCTGGCAAACGAGCCTTGTTAAATTTGGGCCATACATTCGCCCATGCCTTTGAAGCAGAAGCAGGATATGATGGCAGGTTGTTACATGGGGAGGCCGTCGCAGCTGGCCTAGGGCTTGCCTTTGATTTTTCCACCTCTTTGGGACGTGTATCAGGCCAAGATGCTGGGCGCATTAAAGCGCATCTTGCGGCACTTGGCTTGCCATCAAACATGGCCAGCCTGCCAGCAGGTCAAGCAAAGCCAGACAGGCTGATCAGCCATATGATGAAAGATAAAAAGACCAAAGATGGCGCCTTAACCTTTATTTTGGTGAATGGCATTGGCGCAGCTGAAGTTGTGAAAAATGTGCCACATGATGATGTGATATCATTTTTGGAACAGGCAAGCTGATGATGGAAACGCTTTTTGAAATTGGTCTTGCGATCTTATTCCTGATTTTATTATCAGCGTTCTTTTCAAGTGCCGAAACAGCTTTGACCGCAGCGTCTGATGCACGCATGCGCCATTTGGCTGGTAAAGGGTCAAAGGATGCGGCCATTGTTGAATTATTGCGCAAAGATAAAGACAAATTAATCAGCTCAATTTTGATTGGGAATAACGCTGTTAATGTGTTGGCATCTGCTGTGGCGACATCTGCGGCCTTAACGGTCTTTGGTGATAGCGGGCTTGTGCTTGCCACCTTATTTATGACTGTTTTGTTGGTGTTATTTGCTGAAGTTTTACCAAAAACCTATGCTTTTAATCACGCAGACAGCTTTGTGCTTCGCATTGCGCGGCCGATCAGATGGCTGGTTATTCTGTTAACGCCCTTTACCATTGCCATTCGCTGGCTTTCCCATGCGGTGATAGGCCAAGCGGATGACAAACAAACCAATGACAAAGATGATGAACGCGAAGAAGAATTGCGCGGCATGATCGAATTGCATGGTGAAAACACAGATGCAGAAGGCAGAGAAACAAAAGCCATGCTGTCATCTGTCCTTGATCTTGGTGAGGTGCAAGTGGATGAGATTATGACTCACCGTGCCTCAGTTTCCATGATCAATGCCGCAGATGAACCTGAAGATATTTTGCGATTTGTGCTGACATCACCGCATACGCGCCATCCTGTCTATCAAGATAGCCCTGAAAACATCATTGGGGTGTTGCATGTCAAATCTCTTTTATTGGCATTGCAACAAGCCACACATGCCACAGATATCTCGCAATTGGCCATTAAGGATATTGCCCAAAACCCGTATTTCATTCCAGAAACCACAGATCTGTTTGAACAATTACAGGCCTTTCGGAGCCGACGCGAACATTTCGCGCTTGTGATTGATGAATATGGCGCGTTTCAGGGGATTGTTACTCTTGAAGATATTCTTGAAGAAATTGTTGGCGATATTGATGATGAAACAGATATCAGCCTGCCAGGATGTGTGCCGCAAAATGATGGCACTTGGCATGTTGATGGCACTGTGACGATCCGTGATTTGAACCGCACATTAAATTGGTCTCTGCCAGATGATAACGCTGCTACCATTGCGGGGCTCGTGTTAACAGAATCACGCATCATACCATCAGAAGGTCAGCAATTCCGTTTTTATGACACACGCTTTACGATTTTGGAAAGACAAGGCACAAGGCTGACAAAAATCAAGCTGGCTGTGGATAGCCGTTCGTCCCATATATCACTAGAGAAAGAAGACGCATCATGAGCCTAAGCGATCCTGTTATGCGCCGACCATCCCATCAACGCACCATCACCCTTGATGGCTATGCCAGAGACGATGGCCATTATGATATCGAAGCAGAATTACAAGATTTCAAACATCACAGCTTTCCATCGCGTGCCCACGGCCAGATTGAAAAAGGTCAGGCTTTGCATCATATGAAAGTGCGGGTGACTGTCTCTGAAGAGATGGAAATCATCGCAGCCGAAGCACAAACACTGGCAGGGCCCTATCATGAATGCCCGCATGGCGCAGGTGCCATTGCAAATCTGGTTGGCAAATCGATCCAACCTGGATGGAAGAAAATCGTTCAAAAAGCGATTGGCGGCGCACAAGGTTGTACGCATATCACCGAATTAATGGGGCCTGTGGCAACTGTTGCGTTTCAGACCATCTATGGGGAACGTGCCAAACGAAACAGAGAGCTTGCCGCGCAAAACAGCCCTGAGTCAGCTGATAAGGAATCAGCACCAATGGCGCGCATGCCGTCTATGATGAATAGCTGTTATGCGCTCGCAGAAGGCAATCAGCCTGCTAATTGGTATTGGGACATCCCGCTAAAGCCAAACCAGGGAAAAGACTATCAGGGAAAAGACACAGAATAAGTCATTGTTCCCTTTATGACGCCCTTTATGACGCCCTTTATCAAAAAGGGGCCTTATTTCACAATTTTAATGGCAAGGGCATGGATCGGCCCTGCAAGCAAATCGGCCAATTCTTTATTAATCATACGGTGGCTGTTAATGCGGCTTTGTCCATCAAAGGCATCTGCGGCAATCATCACATCAAAATGGCTTTCCCCGCCAGCTGGCGCACCCGCATGACCAGCGTGATGATGGCTGACATCATCCACTTGCAATAAGCGTGGCTGAAACGCCTTTGTGAGGATTGTTTCTATTTCTGTCTTTACAGGCATTTTTATCTCTTTAGCGTAAGGCAAACGGCTTGTTTTAAAATCTTGTCTTCTTATATTCTATCATCATGGCTTATTCAAAACCGAATCATGTGAAATTACCAGATCTTGGGATGTCCTTTAAACAGACAGATCCCAAAGCAGAGGTGCGTGTATGTGAAGCCAAAGGGTGTCACGAAGAGGGGTTATTCCCTGCCCCGCGCAGCCGATCCGCATTGCGAGATTATCGGTATTTCTGCCTTGATCACGTGCGCGACTATAACAAAAGATGGAATTATTTTTCTGGGATGGAAGGCGCAGCACTAGAACAAGCTATTCGTTCTGCTGCGACATGGGAACGCCCTTCATGGAAATTTGGCACAGGCGGGGCCGCACCTAAGCCAGATCAATTTGATGATGTATTTGGCTTTTTTGAAAGTGAAACCCGCCCCGCATCTGAGGCAATCTTGGACCAGCTTGACCCAGAAGAGCGCAAAGCATGGGCCCTATTTGGCCTTGATCCGACAGCCAGCAAGAATGAAATCAAACAACAATATAACAATTTGGTGAAACAACATCACCCAGATAGGCATGGCGGCGATCCAAAAGCAGAAGAAAAGCTGAAAGAGATCAATCTTGCCTATTCGCTATTGCGTAAGAAGCACGCATAGCAGTAAAACAGAACCACAAAAAAGAAGTTCCCGGAGTTAAGAGTTCATGTCTTCAGATACAGCCCATGGTCGGCCAGCGCATCATATCAGCGCGCCAGATGCAACCTATTCTGTCAGAGAATTATTTGGCATTGATAGCGATATGACAGTCCCAGGCTTTTCAGAATCTTCTGATTATGTGCCTATGATTGATCCTGATTATCAATTTGATAAAGACACAACTTTGGCGATCCTTGCTGGCTTTTCGCATAACAGACGCGTGATGATCCAAGGATATCACGGCACAGGCAAATCCACCCATATTGAACAGGTGGCAGCACGGCTGAATTGGCCAACCATGCGCATCAATCTTGACAGCCATATCAGCCGTATTGATTTGATTGGCAAAGATGCGATTGTGCTTCGTGATGGCAAGCAAGTGACCGAATTTAAAGAAGGGCTTTTGCCATGGGCTTTGCAGAATTCTGTGGCATTGATTTTCGACGAATATGATGCTGGTCGCGCTGATGTGATGTTTGTCATCCAGCGTGTGCTTGAAATTGATGGCAAGCTGACTTTGCTTGACAGTAATAAGGTGATTTCACCAAACCCGCATTTCCGCCTTTTTGCCACAGCCAACACAGTCGGTCTTGGCGATACA
Organism: Puniceispirillaceae bacterium (SeqCode); assembly: GCA_049889495.1. Lineage (GTDB taxonomy): Bacteria > Pseudomonadota > Alphaproteobacteria > Puniceispirillales > Puniceispirillaceae > UBA685. The sequence continues at coordinate 8,475 of JBMHDH010000080.1, forward strand.
ACAGGTCTGTATCACGGCACACAACAAATAAACCAAGGCCAGATGGATAGATGGTCTATCGTATCCACCTTGAATTATCTGCCGCATGATGATGAGGTGCGTATTGTGCTGGCAAAACAAAAAGATTACCAAAACCCAGAAGGCGAAAAGCAAATCGACCAAATGGTGCGGATGGCAGATCTGACACGCAAGGGGTTCTTGGCTGGTGATTTATCAACTGTTATGTCGCCAAGAACGGTTTTGACATGGGCTGAAAATGCCAAGATCTTTAATGATATTACCTTGGCGTTCCGCCTCAGCTTTTTGAATAAATGTGATGAGATTGAACGCCCGACCTTAGCAGAATATTACCAACGTGTCTTTGGCATAGATTTGCCAGAAGCAGGGTAATTGGCACGCTGATAAGGAATAACAAATCGTGAGTGATGGTGACAATCAGACAGAATTTCTAAAGGCGAATGCCGCATCTATGCGTGCCCTTGCTGGCGGACAACAAGTCAATGTGCGCTATGCGGGTCATGATACACATGTGGGCAAGACAGAAGTGCGCCTGCCAGCCCTTGCCAGAGAATGCCTGTCGCAATCAATGGAAAAATTGCGAGGGGCGTCTGATTCGGCTGGTCTATGGCTGGCCCATCATAATGAAGCCACACATAATAAGCTTTGCCCTAAATTAGCGGGTGCAAGATCTGTATTTGAAGCCGCAGAGCAAGCGCGCATCGAAGCCATTGGTGCCAATCAAATGGCTGGGGTGAAAAAAAACCTGACTGAAAAATTAAACGCCCATTATGAAGGGCGGACCATTGGGTCTCCTGATTCAGGTGATGAAGGCGCGCTTGCAGAAGCGGTGCGTCTTACGCTACGCGAAGTTCTAACTGGCGAAGCCCCGCCAGCATCTACAGCCATGACAATGGATTTATGGCGTCCTTGGATCCAATCACGCGCAGGTGCTTTGCTTGATAAAATGCAAGGCACCGAAGATGATCAGGCCGCTTTTGCCAAATTGGCGCGTCAGTTAATTGGCGCACTGGAATCAGAGATGGGCGATGCCGCCGATACAGAAGGCGATGATGACGCTGATGATGAAAATGGCAATGACAATGCTGATGATGATCAAGATGGCATGGATGATGAAGCCGAAAATGCACAAGGCGAAGATTCAAGTGATAGTGATGATACCCAATCCTTAGAACAAGATGGTGAAGCTGCTGCAATGAGCGCCGATGATGGTGCGGATATGGATGGTGATCCCGATATGGATGCCATGGCAGATGGGGATGCCCCAGGTGGTGAGCCACAAGGCCAATCACCTTATAAATCTGGCAATGAAGATGCCTATCAGATCTATACCAAGATTTATGATGAAATCGTGCAAGCTGATGAGTTATGTGATTCTGAAGAATTAGATCGTTTGCGTGCCATGCTAGATCGGCATCTTGAAAATCTTACATCTGTGATTGGTAAGCTTGCCAACCGCCTACAGCGCAAATTGATGGCCCACCAAAACAGATCATGGGATTTTGATTTAGAAGAAGGCATTTTGGATGCTGGTAAATTGCACCGCGTTGTCACACAGCCTTTATCTGCTTTGTCATATAAACAAGAACAAGATACCAAATTCCGTGACACTGTTGTCACATTGCTTCTTGATAATTCTGGCTCTATGCGCGGGCGTCCGATTACCATTGCCGCTGTAACAGCTGATATTTTGGCGCGCACGCTTGAGCGGTGCGGGGTGAAGGTTGAGATCTTAGGCTTTACCACCAAAGCATGGAAAGGTGGCAAATCACGCGAAGCTTGGCAAATTGCAGGCAAGCCAGAAAAACCTGGTCGGTTAAATGATTTGCGCCATATCATCTATAAAGGCGCAGATACCCCATGGCGCCGTGCCAGACGTTCGCTTGGATTGATGTTACGCGAAGGCATATTGAAAGAAAATATTGATGGCGAAGCGCTATCTTGGGCGCATGATCGTTTAATGATGCGCAACGAAGATCGACGTATTTTGATGGTCATCTCTGATGGCGCACCTGTTGATGATTCGACCCTATCTTCAAATAGCGGCAATTATCTAGAAAAGCATCTGCGCTTGATGATTGACCGCATCCAAACCAAATCCCCTATTGAATTGATGGCGATTCGTATTGGTCATGATGTGAACCGTTATTATGACAATGCGCTGACGATTACAGATGTTGACCAGCTTGGCGGGGCTGTGATGACACAGCTAGCTGATTTATTTGACGAAGATAAAAAAGGCAAAAGGCGCCGCGCTGCATAGATTTATTGAACAAATCTATGGTGTAATGCCTGTTACATCACATCATTTTTAAAAAACAAAACCCGCTTCATAATAAAGCGGGTTTATTTAGTCTTACCATGTAAGATTGCTGTTTTGAGATGGGTGTTACGCAGAAGCGGCCATCATCTCACGCTTTAACGCTCTGGCATCATCAGCCAATTCAGCATTGCGCGCTTGCATCAAAAAGGCGTCTAGGCCCCCGTGCTTTTCAATTGTGCGGATGGCACTTGTTGAAATGCGCAAAGTAACAGTGCGGCCCAAAATGTCTGACTGCATGCTAGCCTGCTGTAGATTTGGTAGAAAACGACGACGCGTTCTGTTGTTCGCGTGGCTGACATTATTGCCAGACATAACGCCCTTACCTGTAATTTGACAACGCTTGGCCATGGCCATGCTCCTTCATCTTTTTCCCTACGGAATTAAAACTGTGAAAGGGGTTGTAGACCAAAGCCCCCTCAGGGTCAAGTTGTTTTGCACGCTTTGATAAAAGGACCCGCTGCCAAAATCATCTGATCAGAGCCACAAAGATATCAGACCTTCTGAAAGCCAAAAAAGAAAATCTGATAATGTAATCTTTTATTAACCATTTAGGATTATCCTTTTGGGTTATGAAAGAAAAATTACCAAAATTAACCAGCTTGCATAAACGTAATGTCATTCTGGCGCAAAACGAACCACAATACAGGTGGAATATTATGTCTGGTCTGCACTAGAGAAGATCGCAGATCAGATCAATATCCCGTTTTCGCATTTGCTAGAGCATGTGTATTATAACAAACATGATTTGCCGATGGCCCAATCATTGCGGTTTGTTGCCATTTTATATTTCTCAGGTCAGGCAGCAAAGCTTGCAAAACAGCCAGCTGATACAAATCACAATCAATTGAGGCTTGCCGAATCAGGCCAAAATGAAGATTTGCAATCTTTTGACGAGGCTTTGACTTCGTTACATTACGCCGCCTGCAAGGGCTGAATTATAAAGATCACTTGCCTGGCGATGCGCGTCGCCAGCCTGCTTATGCGCACCGCGTAATGACGCAATATCTGGGATATTCGCGATGGCTAGCATATGATGCAATTCATGAAGAATACGGGCTGGCAAATCTGGCCCTGATAAGGATAAGGCGCTATAGAGCTGTGTGGCATCTGCGCCAAGTGCCAAGCGGACAAACACATCTTTGGCATCAAAAATTCCACCCACAGAAATCAGTGCTAAATCACTGCCATGTGTTGCTTTAAATGCCAGCGCATTGATCAACGCCTGTTCTGATAATTGCGCCACGGGCCTGCCTGATAAGCCGCCTTGTTCATCTTTATAAGATGAGCGCAAATCATCTGGTCGTTGAATGGTGGTATTGGTCAAAATGAACCCAGCAATCGGATAACGCATCGCCGCTTCCATAGATTGATGAAGCGCAGATGATGTTAAATCAGGCGCCAATTTCACAAAGACAGGAAGTGTGGTACCGCTCTGATTTCCATCAGCCTCTTTCAGCCCAGCGAAAGTGGCATCTAGCGTATCAGCCAACCCCTTTTCATCTTGCAAATCGCGCAAACCTGGGGTGTTAGGTGACGAAATATTTACCGTCAGATAATCTGCCAATGACGCCAATGCGGCCGCTCCTTTATGATAATCATCTGGCTTATGTTCGGTCAGTTTATTGGCGCCAATATTTACCCCAAGGATCTGGCCTTCTTTGGCTTTGCGCTTTTGCAATCTTTTCTTGGCAGCATCCATGCCATGGCCATTAAAGCCATACCGATTGATCACAGCCTCGTCTTCTGGCAGGCGAAACACACGTGGGCGCGGATTGCCAGGCTGTGGCAAAGGGGTGATGGTGCCAACTTCAACCATACCAAAGCCAAGCTGGAAGGCGCCATCATAAGCTTCTGCATTTTTATCAAATCCTGCCGCAAGCCCAAGTGGGTTATCACAAGAAAGCCCCGCAATCATCACTGGCAGGGACGGACATTTTACAGATGGGCCCACCCCATAAGACAGGGCTTTAACAGCCACATTATGGGCCATTTCGGCTGGTAATTTACGCGTTAATGCGCTTGCGATTTGCCACATATCTTTCTTGTGTTTCTTTGCTTAGCTTATTTTTTTGGCTTCTTTATGTTGCCTAATTAAGAGACCAGCTTGTCATGTAACACATCATCAAATAGGGCAAGCGTTTTTTCCCTGCCATATAATTTGAAGAATCCCCCCATACGCGGGCCTTGTGTTTGGCCAAGCATGGTTTCATATAAACAGCTGAACCAGTCTCTTAAGTTTTCATAGCCTGCCTCTTTGCCAGCGGCATAAACGCAAGACTGCAATTCTTCGCCTGTTGCCTCATCTGGCTGGGCAGCAATCACATCACGCAATTGTGCAATGATTTGTTTTTCAGCATCTGTTGCCGCACGATAGGACAAGGTTGGCGCCACGCGATCTTGATAATAATTCACAGCATAAGACATCATATTATCAAGCACAGGATGGCTGTCTTTGGTTACGCCTGGTACATAATCAGAAACATAACCCCAAATCACATCTGCAGTTTCTGCCTGACAGACCGCCGCGAGATTCAATAACAAAGAAAAGCTGACAGGCATATCTTTAACGCTGACATCTCCTTTTTGGATATGCCATACAGGGTTTTCCAACTGCCCTTTTGCATCAAGCTCTGGTAATTTGCTGGCATGGGCAAAAAATTCATCAACCGCCTTTGGGATAGAATCAAAATAAAGACGTTTGGCGCGCTTTGGCTGGCCATACATAAATAATGCCAAAGATTCAGGACTGCCATAACGAAGCCATTCTTCGATTGACAGGCCATTGCCTTTTGATTTCGAGATTTTTTCCCCATTTTGATCAAGAAATAATTCATAGGAAAAAGCCGTTGGCGGCACCTTGCCAAGCACACGCACAATCTTTGATGATAAATTCACAGAATCAATCAAATCCTTGCCTGACATTTCATAATCAACATCCAGCGCATACCAGCGCATCGCCCAATCGCATTTCCATTGCAATTTACAAGCCCCGCCTGTCACAGGCACAGTGCGTTCGACGCCGCTATTTGGATCTTCATAGGTGATGGTGCCATCTGCGGCATTTGTGGCGGTTACTTTGGCTTGCAGAACGCGTCCTGTATCAGGACAGATTGGCAAAAATGGGGAATAGGTTTTGCGACGTTCTTCACCCAAGGTTGGCAAGATAATATCGCGAACCGCATCATAATGTTTCAGAATATGAAGCAAGGCGTCATCCATCCGCCCACTTTGATATTCTATTGTCGCGCTCATAAATTCATAGTCAAAGCCAAACCCATCCAAAAACGCGCATAAACGCGCATTATTATGTTCACCAAAGCTGTTATATTCACCAAAGGGATCTGGCACTTTGGTCAAAGGCTGGTCGATATAATTGGCCAAATTTTCTTTATTTGGGACATTATCAGGCACTTTGCGGAACCCATCCATATCATCTGAAAAACAGATTAATCTTGTCTTGCGGCCTGTTAAAACTTCAAATGCCAAACGCACCATAGAGGTGCGGACCACTTCGCCAAATGTGCCAATATGCGGCAAGCCAGACGGGCCATAGCCTGTTTCAAACACCACAGGGCGTGTGCCATCATCTCCTGATTTTTCGAGCCGTTTTATGATATTGCGTGCTTCAGCAAAAGGCCATGCTTTGGCATCTTGCGCATGTTCGGCCAAGGAAGGATCAAAAGACATAATGGGCATCGCATCTGACATGATGGGGCTCTCTTAAAAAGTGTCATTAAAGCCACTGCTTTTTTTGGGTTTGTGACAAAATTGTAAATCAGAAACTTCAGCAGTTTGGCCCAGAACCTATGCGAAATTGCCTTGGAAAAGCAAGTTTTTTCGTTTTGCCGCCACTTGCCATAACACGGGTCTGCTTGATGTTGTCATGAAGTAATTGTCTTTCAGGCAATTGACTGGCCTGTGCATTCAGCTAGTCTGTGGGTCGCCATGCCTTATATTGATCTGTATTCTTTATCTATTTTATACCCGCAAGTACGCGATGCGTTGATCATCACCTCTGATGGTGAAATTGAATGCATCTCGAAACAAGCCGCAGCAGCAAAGGCGCAAAAAGAGCCGATGCTTGTTTGTCATAGCAAATGGACAGCGGCGCGCCTTGGTTATGATTATGAGACGCCCTTTGATGTGATGGAATTATACGCCTTTGTGCGTCCAGCGCGCTTTTGTTTGCCCACCCCAACAGGCCTTGCCTCTGCGCTTGGCCTGCCTTTGCCAAATGGGCCAGAAGATGAAGCTGTTATGATTGGCAAAGCGGCATTTACGCTTTTGGATGAGCTTGATCACTTGCCAGAACAACAAGTGCAATCCATTGGCAAGCTTGCCGAAATGATGGGACGTGGTGGCTGGCGATGGGCCGCCGTGATTTTAACAAAACTTGGAATTGTGCCAGCTTTTGAAGCGCCGCCTGATCCGCGTGCAGGGGCGGTATTTAAACAATTGCCAGATAATGACGATATGCCGCCACGTGGCACCCCTGGGATCAGCCCTGTTATGCCAGATGGGGCGCGTCGAAAATTAGCCGATATCCTTGGTGATCACGCAGAAATCAGACAAAGCCAATCTGATTATGCCGCCGCAATATCTGCGATATTTCATACCCCTGATGAAGAGACAACACCAGCGCTGATCCTTGCCGAAGCAGGCACAGGCACGGGCAAGACTTTGGGCTATTTGGCACCTGCCAGCCTGTGGGCAGATCAAAATGGTGCCGCTGTTTGGGTATCGACTTATACCCGCTCGTTGCAACAGCAAATTGCCGAAGAATTAACACGCATTTACCCACCAAAAGACGCGCATAAGGTGGTCATTCGCAAAGGGCGTGAAAATTACCTATGTTTGTTAAATTTTGAAGAAGCCTTATCCACCATGGCTGGCCAGCCCAAATATGCGCCTGCGCTTGGGTTAATGGCAAGATGGATTTCAGCAAGCAATGATGGCGATTTAACAGGGCCAAGTTTCCCTGCTTGGTTGGTAGATTTAATGGGACCAAGAGCCACCACCGCTCTGTCAGATCGGCGCGGTGAATGCATCCATTCTGCTTGTGTGCATTATCATAAATGCTTTGTTGAAAAATCCATTCGCGGCGCGCGCCATGCGGATATTGTGATTGCCAATCATGCGCTTGTGATGATTAATGCCGCCTATCGTGACAAGGATGATCCAAGCCTGCCAAAAAGGCTGATTTTTGATGAAGGCCATCATGTGTTTGATGCTGCTGATTCTGCCTTTAGTGCGGTCTTAACAGCCATGGAAGCCGCAGAATTACGCCGATGGGTCAGAGGCGCAGAAGATGGCAGACGTGGCAGAGCGCGCGGCTTGCGCAAACGGCTAGAAGAATTAATCGCAGATGATGATGATGGCTTAAAAGCCCTAGAGGCCGCCGCAGAAGCCGCAAGATGCCTGCCTGCAGAAGGCTGGCGCAATCGCATTTCAGATGGGGCACCTATGGGCGTTGGCGAGGCGTTTTTCCTGCAATTGCGGCGTGATATTTATTTGCGTAGCCCTGATACCCAATCCTTATTTAACATTGAAATGACGCTTTATCCCGCATCAGAGGCCGTGATCGAAGCAGGGATCGCCTTTGCCACCGCACTTGAGGCAATGACAGAGCCGTTAAATGTGCTGGCCAAATTGCTTGTGAAAATCCTTGATACACAAGCAGAAGAATTGGACCAAACCACCAGATCTAGATTAGAAGGCGCAGCGCGTTCGCTTGAGAGGCGTGCCCAAGGGCCTGTTGCGGCATGGATTACCATGTTGCGTGATTTAACAGGTGAGGGGCGCGATGATTTTGTCGATTGGGCCCAATTGGACAGACGAGATGGCGCGGATATTGATGTTGGCTTACATCGTCATTTCCTTGATCCCACACAGCCTTTTGCCCGTCATGTGCTCTATGCCAGCGATGGGGTTGCCATCACATCTGCCACCTTAACAGATCAGAAAAAACCAACAGATAAATCACCTGAGGCAGAGACAAAAGATGATCACTCCCCAAAAGAGGAGATAGATTGGCAAAGCGCACGCGCTTTGAAAGAGGAGATAGATTGGCAAAGCGCACGCGCTTTGACAGGGGCCAATCATTTGCCGCATCCAGCCTATTTAACGCATCACAAATCGCCTTTTGATTATCAAAAAGCCACCCGTATTTTTATCGTGAATGATGTGCCGCGTGACAGGCCATCTGCAACAGCAGGTGCGATGTCTGGCTTATTCAAGGCAGCTGGCGGTGGGGGACTTGGCCTATTTACAGCCATTCAAAGATTGCGTGCGGTGCATCCTGAATTATTGCCGCTTTTGTCTGAACAAGGGCTTTCACTTTACGGCCAGCATGTTGACAGAATGAATCTGTCAACATTGATACAATTATTCAGAGATGATGCCAAAGCCTGTTTGCTTGGCACAGATGCGGTGCGCGATGGGGTGGATGTACCTGGTGAAGCGTTACGAATCATGGTTTATGACAGAGTGCCATGGCCGCGTCCTGATATATTATATAAAGCCAGATCACAATGGCAGGGGCGTGAAAATTGGACAGATCGCGTGACAAGGCTGAAATTACGTCAAGCCTTTGGCCGCCTTATCAGACGCCGCAATGATACAGGTGTGTTTGTGATTCTTGATAGCCGCCTGCCGACACGCCTGACAAATGCGTTCCCCGATGGGGTAGCCATTGAACGTGTTGGCTTGGCAGAGGCCATTCACGAGACCAAATTATTTTTCAAGACTTCGGAATAAAAAAAGCGCCCCCTTTAGAGGGACGCTTTTGATCTTTGTTAGGATATAGGGAGGTGACTTAGAAGCCCATGCCGCCCATGCCGCCCATGCCGCCCATATCAGGGGCTGCAGCTGCTGGCTTTGGTTCATCCTTATCAGCAACCATGGCTTCTGTAGTGATCAATAGACCTGCAACAGATGCGGCGTTCTGGATTGAAGAGCGGACCACCTTTGTTGGGTCAATCACGCCCGCTTTGATCAGATCAGTGAACTCACCTGACTGGGCGTTATAACCAACAGTGGCTTCTGTGCCTTCCATCAATTTGCCAACAACAACGGCGCCATCTGCACCGGCGTTATTTGCAATCTGACGGGCTGGGGCCTGAAGCGCACGGCGTACGATATTGATGCCAACCTCTTGATCGCCATTGCCAGCTGTTAGGCCATCCAATGATGAAACAGATTTGACCAAAGCAACACCACCACCAGGGACGATGCCTTCTTGGACAGCGGCTCTTGTCGCATGCATTGCATCATCAACGCGGTCTTTGCGTTCTTTTACTTCCACTTCAGTGGCACCACCAACGCGAATTACAGCAACACCGCCAGCTAGCTTTGCCAAACGCTCTTGCAGTTTTTCACGATCATAATCTGATGTGGTTTCTTCTGCTTGTGCGCGGATTTGGCTGCAACGACCTTCGATATCATCTTTGTCGCCTGCACCATCAACGATGGTTGTTTCTTCTTTGGTAATTTCAACACGCTTTGCTGAACCAAGCATTTCCAAAGTCACCGCATCCAACTTGATGCCGACTTCTTCTGAAATCACTGTGCCATTTGTCAAAATCGCAATATCTTCTAGCATTGCTTTACGACGATCACCAAAGCCTGGGGCTTTCACAGCTGCGACCTTTAGGCCACCGCGAAGACGGTTTACAACCAAAGTTGCCAAAGCTTCACCTTCGATATCTTCAGCGATGATCAATAGCGGGCGGCCTGACTGTACTACCTTTTCCAAGATGGGAAGCATATCTTGCAAGCTTGATAGCTTCTTTTCGTGCAACAAGATGTAAGGCTCTTCCAAAGTGGCGCGCATTTTTTCTGAATCAGTCACAAAGTAAGGTGACAAATAGCCACGATCGAACTGCATGCCTTCAACCACATCCAATTCTGTCTCAAGGCTCTTTGCTTCTTCGACTGTGATGACGCCTTCATTGCCAACACGTTCCATGGCTTCTGCAATCATCTTGCCGATTTCAGCTTCGCCATTGGCAGAGATGGTGCCAACTTGTGCCACTTCATCAGATGTTGTGATCTTCTTTGACTGTGATTCCAATGAGCCAACAACAGCTTCAACAGCCATGTCGATGCCGCGCTTAAGATCCATTGGGTTCATGCCAGCTGCAACAGCCTTAGAGCCTTCTTGTGCAATGGCTTGTGCCAAAACAGTGGCTGATGTTGTACCATCACCAGCTGTATCATTGGCCTTTGATGCCACTTCACGCACCATCTGTGCGCCCATATTTTGAAACTTATCTTTCAATTCGATGTCTTTTGCCACTGTCACACCATCTTTGGTGATGCGCGGGGCACCGAATGATTTTTCAAGAACCACATTGCGGCCTTTTGGACCCAATGTCACTTTCACAGCATTTGCTAGGATATCAACACCTTCTAGCATTCTTGTACGGGCTTCAGAGCCGAATTTTACGTCTTTAGGAGCCATTTTAACTTCCTTAATTTTTTGAATTTAAAGTGCAATAAATGTGAGACCATATTTAAGGTCACGCATTGATACCTCAGGCAATGATGCCCATAATGTCTGATTCTTTCATGATCAGATAATCTACGCCATCCAGCTTGACTTCTGTGCCAGACCATTTGCCGAACAACACAACATCGCCTTCTGAAACGTCAAGTGGGTGAACTTTACCTTGCTCATCACGCGCGCCAGACCCAACGGCAATCACCTTGCCCTGCATTGGCTTTTCTTTGGCTGTATCTGGAATAATGATCCCACCAGCTGTCTTTTCTTCAGATTCTGTGCGCTGAACAACAACGCGGTCATGAAGTGGTCTAAATTTCATGGCTTTAATCTCCCTTGCAAAGCCGACATCAATGAAAAGGCCGATCGCCTTTTAAAAATATAAATTGTGCCAAGGTTCTATCACTATTGGTCGTCAATGACCACTTTATTGATATTTGCCCCTAGCATTTGCATAAAAGGTAGGTGGGTATCCATCTAGAAACTGTCAAGAACATCACAAAAAAAAATATCAGATTTTATAGAAATTTTATCATTCTGGCTATGAGAGCCTGCGACGGATTGTCCGCAATGCAAGACAGATGCTTGTTTTTGTGCCCACTCAGCTATATGACACGGGAGGGATATTTTATGGTGCTGTGGGGTGAAGACCCTAAAGGGATCAGGAGTTAAATCTTATGACGCTCGTAACATCAGATGATTTTACATCTCGCAAATGGGTCGCTTATTGGCTGTTGATGATGGCTGTGATGGTTGCGCTTATGGTTTTGATTGGCGGGATCACCCGCCTAACAGGCTCTGGCCTGTCAATGGTGGAATGGCGTCCTTTGATTGGGGCCCTGCCGCCGATGAGCGCGACTGAATGGAACCGTGTCTTTACGCTCTACCAAGCCTCACCAGAATATAATGACATTAATTATGGCATGAGCCTTGCGGAATTTAAGTTCATTTTCTTTTGGGAATATTTCCACAGATTATGGGGCAGATTACTTGGTGTGCTATTTGCCCTGCCTTTGGCCTATTTCGCCTGGCGCGGCATGATCCCCAAAGGTTATGGAAGCGTGTTAAGCGTTCTTTTGGTTCTGGGGGGAATGCAAGGGGTCATTGGCTGGTGGATGGTGAAATCTGGTCTTGTCCAAGATCCGACGGTATCACAATATCGCCTAGCAACGCATCTTAGCATGGCGTTATTTATTTATGGGCTTTTGTTATGGACGGCCTTTCAGATTTATTATGGCCGTGTAATGCGCCCATCTGGGCATATGATAGGGGTGATTGGCATTGTCGCCACCACCATTATCGCAGGCGCCTTTGTTGCTGGCATGGATGCGGGGCTGTTATATAATGAATATCCGTTGATGGGTGACGGGTTAATGCCAATTGAATATGGCGAAGAAGGTCTGTCTGATCCGTTTGAAAACCCTGCTTCGGCACAATTTCATCATCGCTGGATTGCGGTCCTAGCTGTTTTGGGTGTGATAACCTTATGGCGGCGCGCAAAGCGTCATGCAAATTTGCGCCTTCGCGGCAATCTGATGCTCGCCATTGTGATTTGCCAATTTGTTCTTGGCATCATCACTTTATTACATGGTGTGCCTGTGTGGATGGGCGCCGCGCATCAATTAGGGGCAGTGCTATTGCTTGGTGCCTGCTTATGGTGTGTGCATGGGCT
>JBMHDH010000081.1:0-15838 GCA_049889495.1 Puniceispirillaceae bacterium (SeqCode)
GCCAACATTGAGCCTGGCTCATGCATACCAGCTGTGTAGTAGAACTTAGCAGCTTCATAGAACTTCATGATTTCATCGTTCCATGGGCCAACCCATTCTGTTGCGTCAATCGCGCCAGATACAAGGTTTTCATAAATCTGACCACCAGGTAGTGATACAGGTGACGCACCCATCTTACCAATAACGTCACCGCCTAGGCCTGGCATACGCATCTTTAGACCGTTAAAATCGTCTGCTGAGTTGATTTCTTTGTTGAACCAACCGCCAGCCTGTACGCCTGTGTTACCACACATCATACATTTTAGACCGAATTCACCAGCAACTTCGTCCCATAGCTCTTGACCACCACCGAAACGAATCCACGCATTCATTTCTGAATATGTGAAACCGAATGGCACAGCTGTGAAGTACGCCCATGCTGGGTGCTTGCCCTTCCAGTAGTAATCAGCAGCGTGATAAGCTTGCGCATTGCCTGATGCCACTTCGTCAAATGAGTCAAACGCACCAACGCGTTCGCCAGCTGCGAAGTAATCCACCTGGATGCGGCCATCTGACAAGGCTGTTAGGCTCTCAGCGAAACGCTGTGCGCCTGTACCAAGACCAGGGAAATCGCGGCCCCATGTAGCAACCATTGCGATTTCAACGCGCTCTTGTGCAAGAGCAGGAGCTGCAAGAGGTGCAGCAACTGCACCCATAGCAGCGCCTTTGACGAACGAACGTCTGTTAAGTTTTGACATGTTTTCCTCCAAACATAAGTAAGCAACAAAATGTGCAAAATTTGTTTTGTATGAATTTGATTTTTGCAAATTCATTAAAAAACCTAGTTCTATACATGGCAAAGGTCAATCCAAGGATAAATTATTTTTTCTCTGTTTATTTTGCGAAAAAACGGCATTTCAAAAAAGATGAAATTTCAGATGCCCTGTGGTAAGAGTCATCAGATCAGGTCTCTTAAGTAAAATCACAAATCAGAGGTGTCACACATGCTTACGAAAATTGTTCTCACAGGTGCCGCAGGGCGTCTTGGCTCTTACTTGCGTGAGCCACTTTCCAAAATGGCACAAGAATTGGTCTCGACAGATCTTGTTGATGATATTGGCACAAGACTTGATAATGAAAGCTATGTGAAAGCTGATTTGTCATCACCTGATGATATGATGGCTGTTATGAAAGGCGCGGAAATGGTTGTGCATTTCGGTGCCATTGGCGATGAAGCGCCTTTTGATGCGATCCTGCAATCGAATATTGTGGGCGCTTATAATGTGTGGGAGGCTGCCTATCAAAATGGCGCACGCCGCGTTGTATATGCCAGCTCTATTCACGCGGTTGGTATGTATCCCAAAAATCAATTTATTGGCACGGATGTGCCGCACCGACCAGATACCTTTTATGGTCTTGCGAAATGTTTTGCCGAAGATCTTGGGTCTCTTTATTGGGATAAACGTGGTCTTGAATCTGTTCATATGCGCATTTTATCTTGCGCACAGGTCAATAACGCACGTGCCCTTGGGTCATGGTTGTCTTATGATGATTTGATTCATCTGGTGCAACGCGCCATTGACACCCCGATCACAGGTCATGCGATTGTCTATGGTGTGTCACATAATGACAGAGCGCCTGTTGATAATCATTTGGCGAATTTCCTTGGTTATCGCCCGCAAGATAACGCAGAAGAATTTGCTGCCCAAGTGCTAGCAGAGGCTGAGACAGCTGATCCACATGATAAAGGTCAGATGTGCCATGGCGGGCCTTTTGCCTCAGTTGAGCTCGGCAATAGCGGCACCGCCTCTATGAATATTGTTCAAGATAAAAAAGAGCTATAGGCTTATTTGCGATAAGATTGGTGGCATGATTTACAAGTGCCACCAACCGCGCCAAAGGCCGCTTTGGTTGCCTTTGCATCACCAGATAAAGCCGCCTTATTTAACGCTGATACCGCTGTTTGATAGTCTGTAATCGCCTTGGCAAACCCTTCTGGATCTGTCCAGATGCTAGGGGCTGCTTCTGATGGTTTTTTATCTGAACCAGCTGGAAAATACGCATCCATTTTATCTGCCCAGATTTGCATTTTGGCACTGATATTTGCCACTGCCGCAAGATCACCAGCCTGCAAGGCACCTCGCATTTGTTTCATCTGGCCGCGGCTTTGCAAGAATGATTCCATGCGCTCTAGCACAATGCCTGTTGCCCCTTCATGCGCTTGGACCATGCCAGTTGTGCCAAAATTGCCGATTAAAAAGACCATACCAATAATTGCTTTTGACGCTTTGCCCTTTATCATCTTTTATCACCTTGTCTCGTGGCTATCTTGTCATGCTATCTGTGATTAAAAGCTTAAGGCCCAACCTTAAATTTTCAAGTGAAATAAGGATCTAAGTAAATATAGCCTCAGCTTTGTTTGTGATAACCGCGACGTGACAAGCATAATGTAATCACAGCATCCAGCCCCTTATGCTGGTAAGTCACATCATAGCGGGATATCAGATCGAGCGAAATAAAGGGGTGGCTTGATGTTGCATTCACGGGCAAGCCTTTGTCATCAATGGCTGATTTAAGGGCGACATATTGGGCTTTGGTCTGATGTGCCAAAATTTTGCAATAATGAAGGGCCTCATAAAAAGCGATTTGATCTTCTGCGAAGGGGATCTGTGTTTCAAAATCATAATCTTCAAATCTATGGTGAGGATCATGGGGGTAATGCGATGCCTCATCAAACAGATCCATTGGAGAAAAACAGGCCGTTAAGCTGATGGTTATAAAAACCATAAGGCCATAAACACCCATAATGCGACTAAGAACCGCTATCCCAGAAAACCGATCACGCCTAAAACCAAACCTGTAGACCATAAAAACTCCCAAATATTGTCTGGAAGTTTCATCTTAAGAAGTAAGTCCTAATAAACTCTTAAGAGGCGAAAAAATTTTTAAAGAAAGTCAGCCAATGTATCGAAATCACGCGCGGGGTTTGGGTTTGAAAAGGCCAAAATCTGCGTGTGATCTTGTGCTGTTTCAAATAAAGCTTTCCCGCCCTGATCTCCTTCAAGCTTCTGTAGTTCTGTA
The DNA here is from genome assembly GCA_049889495.1 of Puniceispirillaceae bacterium (SeqCode). Lineage (GTDB taxonomy): Bacteria > Pseudomonadota > Alphaproteobacteria > Puniceispirillales > Puniceispirillaceae > UBA685. The sequence goes on from JBMHDH010000081.1 coordinate 3,061, forward strand.
AAATAATCTTTTCCCCAAATCACAGGATGCCCCATTTTGCCATCATAAAGCGGGCGCGTGATCAGGCAGTGGGGTGTTTTGTGGCTCAGATGCGCTTTGACAAGCTGGGCAATAATTGCCGAATCAAGATGCGGTGTGTCGGCAAGCGCTATCATCACATTTTCATAAAAGGGGCCTAATTCGCTTAACGCCGTGCGGATGGAACTTGCCATGCCTGAATGATAGGCCTGATTATGGATAAAGCTGACCTCTTGATCAGATAGGGCATCCTCAATCGCTTTATGCTGATGACCTGTGATCACAAAGATCGGAAAGGGTCCAGCTTGTTTTAATCTGGCAAGGCCATGGCATAGCAAAGCAGTGCCTTGATAGGGGTGAAGCAATTTATTCACATCACCTGTGCGTTGTGACAGACCAGCGGCCAGTAAAATCACAGCAAGGGGGTCTGTTTGCGCTGCTATTCTTGCCATGGCAGACGCCCCCGAAATGCGGCCACCACCTCAGCTAAGATGGATAAGGCAATTTCTGCTGGGGTGGCAGATCCAATGGGCAAACCAGCTGGCCCCTTGATGCGTTGCAAGGATGTGTCATCAAACCCTGCTTCAGACAGCCGCAACAACCGCTTGGCATGTGTTTTTTGTGATCCCAGCGCGGCGATATGACGTGCTTTGGATGCCATGGCAATGGTTAACGCCTGATCATCAATCACAGGGTTATGTGTTAAGGTAATCACCGCGCTATTGGCATCACAATCATCTGGTGCAAGGCAATCATCTGGCCAATGGGCCTTTCTTGTGCCAATCGGAAAACGTGTTTTGGTGATAAAATCATCACGCGGATCAATCACCACCACATCAAACCCCACCTGATCTGCTAGCATGGTTAAATGTTGGGCAATATGATTGGCCCCAATGATAATCAGCTGGCGCGCAGGGGTAATGGTGAATGGTATAATGGGGCGCTTTGCTGACGGGGTCTTATCATCTTTATCATCGGCATTATCTGCCTCACTGGATAGATGACATTGCCCTGTGGCAGTGTTAATTGCCAATGTGCCAGTCGTCCGATTTTCATAATGGGCATTGATATCAAAAAGTTGTCTTTTTGATAAAAAAGCATCTGTTTGCGGCACAATAAGCACATCTATGTTGCCGCCACAAGATAGGCCATTTGACCAAGCTCTCTCATCTGAGATGCCAAAAGACAGATCAGCCATGCGCCTGTCAGCCAAGCAGTCTTGGGCGGCGTTGATAACGTCAGATTCAACACATCCGCCAGACACAGAACCAGCCAATTGGCCGTCTTTTGCGATCAGCATTAAGGCACCTGCTTGGCGCGGCGAAGAGCCCCAGCTTTTTGTCACAAGGGCGATGGCAAAGGCGATGTTATTTTTTGCCCATTGATTGGCGATTGTGATAATCTGGCGATCAAGCTCTGCCATCATTGCCTCTTGACGTATTTTTATGATTTCTATTTTTACTTATAGGGTCTAAATCAATCATAGACCGCACTGTCTTTTATGTCATCTGCCCCTTGCAAGGCCTGCTCGAAAAATAGTGATATCTATAGAAAGCACATATTATGCCAAAGCTATCTTTATCAATCAATAAACAGCCAATCGAAGATGAGGTTGATGATACGACATTATTGGTCACATTTTTGCGCGAAGGGCGCGGCTTAACAGGCACACATATTGGTTGTGATACCAGCCAATGCGGCGCTTGTGTCGTGATGATGGATGGGGTGTCTGTGAAATCCTGTACCTTATTGGCAAGACAAGCAGATGGCAAAGAGATCACCACCATCGAAGGTGTAGCAAATGGCGCAGATCTGCATCCAATGCAACAAGCCTTTCGCCAAGCACATGGGTTGCAATGCGGCTATTGCACGCCTGGCATGGTGATATCTGCCATTGATTATGTTGAAAAAGGGGGCGCGCTTGATGATGCCTCAATCCGCGCAGGTCTTGAAGGTAATATGTGCCGTTGCACAGGCTATCACAATATCATCAAAGCGGTGCAACAAGGTGCTGTTCTTATGGGAAAGGGGGCGCCCCAATGACCTTTTCTTATCATAAAGCCACAAGCTTGAATGACGCAATATCACGATTTGAACAGGCAGATGATCCCAAATTCCTAGCAGGCGGCATGACTCTTTTGCCGACCATCAGACAAAGGCTAGCCGCCCCAGATCAGGTGATTGATTTATCTGATTGCGGCTTGTCTTTTGTGCGTGATGACGATGATTGCCTTGTGATTGGCGCGATGACATCACACCAAATTGTTGCAGATGACCCGCTTGTTCAGGCATTTTTGCCAGGGGTTGCGATGCTGGCAGGCCATATTGGCGACAGACAGGTTCGCGTGCGTGGCACCATTGGCGGCTCAATTGCCAATAATGATCCTGCGGCTTGTTACCCTGCCGCCTTATTGGCCCTAGATGCGCGCATTACCACGAATAAGCGCACCATCGCCGCCGCAGATTATTTTGTTGATTTGTTTGAAACCGCGCTGGAGGAGGGGGAGATAATTACCGAGATTGCCTTTCCTAAAAATAGGTCATCAGCCTATGTCAAAGCCCCAAGCCCCGCGTCACGTTATGCCATGGTTGGTGTTTTTATTGCCAAAGATGACAAAGCGTTTCAGGTTGCGGTCACAGGCGCAGGTGATCAAGGGGTATTTCGTTGTGCAGAAGCTGAAGCCCTGTTAAATGACCTATTCTCACCAAACAGCCTTGATGATCTGACCCTTTCAGAAGACGGGATAATGTCTGATATTCATGCCTCATCTGCTTTTCGGGTACATTTGATCAAACATATAGCAAAAAAAGCTGTCTCATTGATGGCTGATACCGCTGATAGAGGATGATGACAGATGGAAATGCGTGATGAAATCAGATTGCCATTGGCGATCACAGATGTATGGGCTGCGTTAAATGATCCTGTCATTTTGCAACAGGCGATCCCAGGATGCCAAACATTAGAACAAATCTCAGACACCGAATTGCAAGCCTCTGTGAAGGTAAAAATCGGGCCTGTCTCAGCCACCTTTAAAGGGTCAGTGACGCTATCTGATTTAACGCCGCCAACCTCTTATGTCATTGCTGGTTCTGGCACAGGGGGCGTGGCTGGCAGTGCCAAAGGCGAAGCGCAAGTGACTTTGATCGAAGACGGGCAAGACACTATTTTACGCTATCAGGTCTCAGCCGCTGTCAGTGGTAAAATTGCTCAGCTTGGCTCACGCTTGATTGAAAGCACCGCGAAAAAACTAAGCACACAATTCTTTACCAATTTTACCGCAATCCTAAATCCGCAAACCTAAATCCGCAAACCTAAATCCGCAAACCTAAATCCGAAGGGGTGAAATCGAGTGCTTTGCTTTTCAAATCACCCATCTGATTGGACTTATAATTCGGCGCCTGCTTTGAATTCACGCCATTTCAGCACCAAATTCGCCCCGATTTTTGCCAATGGCTTTGGCGGTAATTTCACAGGCGCATCATAAGATAACAGATCCTGCACAATCGCCGAATTGGCTTTGGTTGCCAAATCAACCGCCCCAATCCCTGCCAAAGTGCCTTTGGCGGTACCAAGCCCATTTTGACAGCAGGCAGAATAGAAATTCTGTTCAACCTCGCCAAAGGCGGGAACTGAATTGCGTGACAAACATAAATGCCCTGACCAACGATAGGCCATTTTCACATCTGATAATTGCGGGAATCGTCTGGCAAAGGACCGATCTTGATCTTTGCCAAAGGCCTTGATGCGCGCCTCTGGCACTTCCATAGAAGGATCAAAAGTCCAGCGATTGCGCACAATTAACCGATTGCCGCCAATGCCATCATGCCGCCTGATGGTCGAACCCATAGGATCAGATGGTGTAATGCCCCATGCTTTTTGTCCCCCAAGGCGGGCTTGTTGGTCTGCAGTTAAGGCGTCTGTCATTGACGCATAGGTAAAGACATGCATCAGGCGATTTTCAAAAAAACCAAAACTTTCCGCATGGCCATTCACTGCCATAATGACAGTTTTTGCGCGGATTTTCGCTTTGGGTGTTTCCACCAGCCAGCTTGCCCCATCTTGTTCAAAGCTGACAGCAGGGCTGTTTTCAAATAAGGAAATGGGGGACCGCTCTTTGCGCACGATGCCTTCTGCCAATTGCCGAATATATAAGGCAGGTTGCAACATAATCGCCCCAGGCATAAACAGCCCTGATTGGTAAAAGGATGTGCCTGTCATATCTTTCATGTCATCAGCTGATAAATGGGTGAAAGATTCACCTAGATTTGTCAAATGGGCGGCATAATCATCATTATGTTTTTTGCCATTGGCATTTACCGCACCATTGACACGGCCAACAGGGTTTACCGCCTCTTCTGGCATGTCATATTGGGCGGCATTGGCTTTGGCAAATGCTTGTGCGTGACGGTTCAATGCGATTTGTTTTAAATCAAAATCAAGCGATCCTGCATAGCCATTATCGCCAAGTTCATGTGGCAAATCAATCATGAAACCAGAATTGCGCCCTGCAGGACCTGTGCCAATGCGGGTGGCTTCTAACACCATGATGGCATCACCAGATCGCAATTCCATTAACCGTTTGGCCGCAGATAGACCAGCAAAGCCGCCGCCGATAATCAGCCAATCAGCTGTGAGCGTGCCTTCTGCTTCTGGATAAGATGGGGCAGGGCCCAAAATGTCATGCCATGCCGCTGGCCCAGGGGCTTTTGGCAAGCGTTTTACAATCCGTTTCATCACAGCTCATCCGGTGCGTTATCTGATAAATCAAGCCAGATGGTTTTTACTTCTGTGAATTGGTCATGGGCCGCCACGCCATTATCGCGCCCTCCGAAACCAGATTGTTTATAGCCGCCAAAGGGGGTTGTGGCATCACCTTCCCCATAAGAATTAACCGTCACGGTGCCTGCTTTTATGGCACGTGCGGCTCTGATGGCACGTTTGACATTGCTTGTGAAAACAGATGCTGCCAAACCATAGTCAGTTTGATTCGCAACCAGCACAGCTTCATCAAATGATTTTACGGTGATCAGGCTTAATACAGGGCCAAAAACTTCTTCTTGGGCAAGGAAACAGCTATTATCTGGCACCTCATAAATCACAGGGGCAATGCCAGCATCTGCCGTTTCGGCAAAAGGTGATTTGGCAAGGCATGCCAGCTTTTCAGCCTCTGCACGATCCATAAAGGATTTTACTTTGGCCTGATGATCTTTATCAATCAAGACCCCCAGCTTATTGGCAGGGTCAAGCGGGTCACCTTGACGCCATTCTTTGATGTGATGCGCTAATTTTTCAACCAACGCATCTTTAATGGCTTCATGCACAATCACGCGTGACGTCGCTGAACAATTTTGGCCAAGATTCCAAAAGGCCCCATTGGCAATATGCGCCGCCACAGCCTCTAGATCTTCTGCATCATTCATAACAATTGCAGGGTTTTTGCCCCCACATTCCAATGTCACCTGTTTCATATTGGATTCAGCGGCATATTTCAAAAAGCGTTTGCCTGTTTCGGTGGAACCTGTAAAGGACACCATATCGACATCGTGATGACGGCCAAGCGGCTCACCTGTGGTTGGGCCATCTCCAACCAGCACTTGTAAGACGCCGCGTGGGATACCAGCTTCATGGGCCAGTTGCGCAATATATAACGCTGTTAACGGGGTTTGCTCTGCTGGCTTGATAATCAGCGAATTGCCAGCCGCCAAAGCAGGGCCTAATTTCCATGCCATCATCAAAAGTGGGAAATTCCATGGCAGAACACATGCCACAACCCCCACAGGCTCTCTGATAATCACTGAAAGCGCATCAGATCCCACGGGGGCTGTGTCATCATAAATCTTGTCAATTGCCTCAGCGTGCCAAATGATTGTGTTAATTGTCTCGGGTATATCAATAGTGGAACAATCTGCAATTGGCTTGCCGCTATCAAGAGATTCCATGACCGCCAACTGGTGTCTATGGCGTGTCATCAGCTTTGCCAATTTGATCAAAACGGCTTTGCGTTCAGATGGGTGGGCTTGTGCCCAATGACCTTGGTCAAACGCTTCTCTTGCCTTGGCAACGGCAAGATCCACATCATCTGAATTGGCCATCGCCAATGTGGCGAGCCTGTCCCCTGTGGCAGGATTAGTTGTGGTTAATTCAGGGCCGCCACATTTGTGATAACTGCCATCAATGAATGAGGCTTGGGGAAACGTCAGCTCATCAGCAACAGCGCGGTAATCTTCTAGGCTTAAGATATCAGACATTCTGGTCTTCCTTATGTAAGGGCTTCATTAGGGGCAAATCAGCTTTGTGATAAAATCCGATCAATGGTGGCATTCATGCGGTCAATCACTTGGTCTAATTCTCTTTTTTCATCTTTGTTTAATGGCTTTAACGGCAAACGCGGCACACCCGCAGGCAGGCCGCGTCTGGCCACACCATATTTGACAGCTTGGATAAATTTACCGCCTTGTTCCAACACGGTCATCAAAGGCAACATGGCGGTCATAATGCGTCTGCCTTTGGTGAAATCACCTTCGACCACACAGGCTTGCCATAAGGCGATATGCGCTTTGGCGGCAAAATTTGACGCCGCACATACCCAAGATTGCGCGCCCCATGCAAAAAATTCAAGCGCCTGATCATCCATGCCACATGACAGGCTGATATGCGGGTAACGACGTGCCAAAAGATGTAGGCGGTTAATATCACCTGAACTTTCTTTAATGGCTTTGAAATTCGGTGATTGGCCAACGCGATCAAGGAAATCTTCATCCATCTCTGCGGCCATACGCCCTGGGTAATTATACAACATCACAGGCATATCAACCGCCCGTTCAACAGCCAGAGCATGAAGCGCATTTTCGCGCCCTGTGGGCACTGAATAAGGGGGTGTTGCCACCAAAATAGCATCCGTGCCAGCCTGTTTGGCTGTCTTGGCAAGCAGAATGGAATCTTCGGTGCGCATTGCCCCTGTGCCACCAATGGTTGGCAGGCGGCCATTCACAATTTCCACTCCCAAATGCAGCATTCTTTGACGCTCTTCAAGGCTCTGTGCGTAATATTCGCCTGTTGTGCCTGCGATGATGATGCCATGCACCCCATCTGCGATTAAGCTTTCGATCACATCGGCAAAGCCTGCTTCATCAATGCTATAATCATCAAAATGCGGTGTGATGACTGGCGTATAAATGCCATAAAAATCCATTATGTTTCATCCATTTCTTGTCTCTTTTCAGGGCGTGTTTACGGCCCCTGCATGATCTGCCACCTCTGGCCATTCCGCTAATAAAGGGGCTGGCCTGATATAGGCATCAATATTATTTTTTGATAATTCCCAATGCGCCATGGTTAAGGCCACAGCCGCTTCTTCATCATGGCTGGCAAATATGTCGATAAAGCGGTCATGATGGCGGCTGGCCTCTAGGATATCATCTCCTGGACCATCTGGGCCTGATTGCCAAAATGTTTGGCCAATACGCGCATGTTCCATCAATAAACGTTGCAAGCTTGGCATCAGATACGCGTTATCAGCCATCTCGCCAATTTTGTAATGAAAGCGTTCATTTTGCGTTACAAGGCTCTCAACATGTTGCGCCTCAACCGCTGATTTAAAGTCTTTTTGAATCGCAAAAAGATCGTCAATATCGCGGATTGTGGCTGTTTGCGCGGCAAGGCGCGATATGGACGCATAAATCATCGGCGCGGTTAAGAAAAAATTGCGCATGGATTTTGGGTCCATAGGTGCCACCACGGCGCCTTTATTCTGTGTTAAATGCACATAGCCTTCACCAGCCAATTGCCGCAAAATTTCGCGCAAGGGTGTCCGTGATACCGCAAATTGTCGGCATAAAGACATCTCGTCAATCGGGGTGCCAGGCGCGCGTTCCAACATCAAAATTTCGCGTCGTAATTGGCTTGTGATTTCTTCTTTGGCAGATGCCATAACCGATCCCGTATTTTATGTTCTTTTGTGGTTGCAATTTTTGTCAGACTAGCTGATAACAAAATTGTACACAATATGTATTTTATGTTTTGATCATGCGAATGATCACCAGTTTATTGTTGAACAATTTATTGTTGGGAAGACTATGATGGACACAAATCAAGAGCCAACAGCCACAAGACGTGGGGGACGTGGTGAGCGACGTGCGCTAAGAACCAAACCTGATCACAGCATGCTAGGTCATCTGAAAGGCAAATTGCCTTTGACAGAGCCGATGAGCCAAGATCAAGTTGAAGCCATTGATCACGCTTCTCTTGATATTCTTGAAGAAGTCGGCGTGGTGTTTCGTGATGATATCGCACTAGAAGATTGGAAACGCATTGGCGCAGATGTGCGCGGTGAGACCGTCCATCTAGACAGGGCGCTTGTCAAAGATTTGATATCGACCATCCCATCCGATATTACATTACATGCCAGAAACCCTGAAAAGACGGTGATGCTTGGGGGGCGCAATTCGATATTTGTGCCGATGACTGGCGCGCCATATTTGCGTGATTTGGATGATGTCAGACGCGCACCAACCCTAGATGATTTGGCCAATTTTCATAAATTGTCACATATGTTGCCAGCCATCCATTCATCAGCGCATCACATTGTTGAGCCGATGGACCATCCTGTCAGTCACCGCCATTTGCGTATCACCCATTCATCAATGGTGCATTCAGATAAAACCTTTATGGGCATGACCACATCAGGCAAAAATGCCGAAGATGTGCTTGATATGTGCGCGATCTTATTTGGGGAAGATTATCTTGAAACCCATCCTGTGGTGGTCGGCAATTGTAACGGGAATTCGCCGTTGGTATGGGATGAAACCATGCTGTCTGCGATGCGTGCTTTTAACAAACGTAACCAGCCTGTATTATGTTCACCCTTTGTGTTGGGCGGTGCTAATACCCCTGCCTCAACTGTGCCAACAGTGGCGCAATTAAATGCCGAAGCCCTATCAGCCTTGGCCTATACCCAAGTGACAAGACGCGGCTGTCCTGCGATTTATGGCCATTATCTATCAACGGTTTCAATGCAATCAGGTGCGCCAATGGCTGGTACGCCAGAAATCAGCTTGATGAATTTTATGATTGGCCAGATGGCACGTTATTATAATATCCCATGGCGGACTTCAAACACGCTTGGTGGTGCTAAGACGCTTGATGCACAATCAGGGTATGAATCAGCCACAACCTTGATGGCTGTCTTGATGGCAGGGGCAAATTATATTTGGCATTCAGCAGGTTGGAATGAAGCGGGCATGCATTGCTCTATGGCAAAATTCATTGTGGATGCAGAACAATGCGCGATGGGATATCGCATGGCAGAAGGCTTGCAATGGGATGATTTTGACGAAGCGCTTGCCGCGGTGCGTGATATTGGCCCAGGCGGGCATTATTTAGGCCACCCTCATACACAGGAAAATTTCCAAAAAGCCTTTTTCATGCCAAAGCAATTTGACAATAATTCATTTGAACAATGGGTTGCAGAAGGCGAGGTGGATACCACCGAGCGCGCGCTTCGGACCGCACGTCAGATGCTAAAAGATTATGAAAAGCCAGCTTTGGATCCCGCAATTAATGACGCATTGCTTGATTATATTGCACGGCGTGAGCGCGAAATTCCAGCGATGGATGCCTTAAACACTGATGCGTAAGCTGTGATAAATACTGCTATAAAAAGGGGCCAAAAGGGCCCCTTTATGTTTTGTGATGGGTTCATCAGATCGTCCTTATGCCTCATAAACCGCAACCGCATTGCCAAGCAACCCTTCATCAGGTGCAAAGCCGAGCCCAGCTTCTGGGGTGGCATAATGATAGCCATCTTGCGAGCGCATGCCGCGCCCTGGGGCCACATCCACGGTTAACATATCTTGGCATGCCCAGCCACCAAGACGCATTTCTTCTGGGATGGAAAGCGCCAAGGCAGATGCCTCGCTATCTGCCATCACAGAGCCACCTGTTGCCATAACATAAATTTGCAGACCATGGGCAAGGGCCATATCACGAAGGCGGCGTGCTTTGGTCAGCCCGCCCACACGGTTAATTTTGATGCCTGCAATTTCCGCAATGCCTTCATGCACGATGCGGGTCATATCATTAAAGGTAACCAATGTTTCATCCACCGAAATAGGGGATGAGGTCAAAGGTCTGATGCGGGCGATATCATCTAGGGTCTCGCAAGGCTGTTCAAAAGACACCCCTAAATCAGCGACCGCATTCATTACAATCACAGCCTCACGGCGTGACCATGCGCGGTTCACATCATATAGGATGCGCTCGCCAGCAAGGCGGTTGGCTTCTAAAAAGCGGATACGTTCAATATCTTTTTCAACATCACCACCAACCTTCACAGAATGCCCAACATAGCCGATATCACGATAGCTTTGCATAATCGCAAGCATCTCTTCTGGTGTGCCAGAAGACACAGATGACATAATGCGCACCCCGCCGCCTCTGTCACCACCTAGCATTTGCGTCAATGACATGTTGCAAGCTTGGCCCTTAATATCCCAGCAAGCCAAATCAATGGCTGATTTGGCATAAAGATGGCCAGGCAATTGTTTATCCATGGCATATTCAACAGCTTCTAATTCGCGCGGGTCCAGCCCCATCAAAGCAGGTGCCAAAGTTTCAATACCAGCACGAATACCAGGGCCATGCGCTGGCACATAGGTATGACCCCAGGGCGTGCCTTCACCCCAACCTGTGATGCCTTCATCTGTTTCAATTTTCACAAAGGTGGCATCAAGCACATCAAACCGCAATCTGCCGCCAGAAAGAAAGTAAGGATGCGACAAAGGCAGATCTTTGTGGAATACAGTAATTTTACTTATTTTCATGAAATATCTCCATAAATGGCAACAGGATCACCAAGGCTATCATAATCAGGGCTAACCCCAAGGCCAGCTGCATCGCTGGCATATAATTTGCCATCTTTTGTCACAGGGCCAGGTTTGCCAGTCGAAGCGGTATTGTAATTATGCAAATCTGTTGAGTTTAATAAAAATTCGGATGGCGTAGAGGCGGCAAAATGTGACACAGCTGACGTCGCAATTTCCCCGCCCCAGCTATCTTCAGATACAACTGGAATGCGGTTGGCCACAAAAAAATCTCGCACGCGGCGCGCTTTTGACAAGCCGCCCAAATTGGAAATCTTCAAACAGGCGGCATCTGCGCCCTTATCATGGATAATGCGCATCGCCATTTTTAAATCAGTGATACATTCATCCAATTTCATTGGCATATCGGTTTTGGCGCGTACTTGCTGGCATTCTTCATAGGAATGACAGGGCTGTTCAAGGATATAATCTAGATCTCTGGTTGCCCTGACAACGCGAATGGCATCATCAACGCGCCAGCCTTGATTGGCATCGACCAAGGCTTTTTCCCCTTTTTTCAGCAAAGGCACAGTGGCCTTGATACGTTCAATATCATCTGCCCAATTCGCGCCAACCTTAATTTGAAATTGGCGATATCCTGATTGGCGATGCTGATCCAATTCCGCCGTTGTCTCGGCAATAGATTTTTGTGGCGCCACGCGATACATCGGTGCGCCATCTGTCAATTTGCCCCCCATCAACATCCAAACAGGCATATCGCAAGATTGGCCAAGCAAATCCCAAAAGGCAGCATCAAAAGGTGCTTTGGCATAGCCATGACCTTGGATGGTGTGATCCATGACACGCTCTAGATGCCCCACCTGCCTTGGGTCTTGGCCAATTAAAGCTGGTGCCAGCAAACGCGCGGCTGCCTCTACGCCTTCTGAATGGGCCACCATATAATTTTCACCACAAGGGGTAAATTCACCGCACCCTGTCAGGCCATGATCTGTATGAACCACCACGATAGAGGCTTGTGCAACCGTGATCGCATTGCCTGCGCCCCAGCCATAACTGCCGCCGACATAAGGCAGGCCTTTTTTATAAATCGCAATTCCTTTGATTTTCATGTTACCTGCTCCTCATATTTTTTTGATGCTTAAGGGCAGACAACAATATTGCCAATATGCGTTTTGGCGATAAAAGCACGCTGGGCATCATGCAAATCTTCCAGCGGATAATGCGCTGCCAAAAGAGGTTTGATCTCGCCTTTTTCAATATAGCTGACAAGCTGGGCAAATAAGCCGACAGGCACAATGGTCGCGCCTGTAAAGACCAAATCACGCAGATAAAAGGTGCGCAAATCAAATGACACCATTGGCCCTGCAATTGCACCAGCACAGGTCAAGCGACCACCTCTTTCAATGCAATCTAGCCATGTTGGCCAGCGATCGCCGCCCACCACATCGGCCAGCACGCTGACCGTTGGCTTGCCAATGGCTTGTTGCAATTCCTCTTTTAAATTGGCGCAATCACGATCAATCACATGATCTGCGCCAACCGCTTTGACATCTGCCATTTTGGATGCTGATGATAAGGCAATGGCAACCGCACCACGTCTTTGCACAAGCTGGATCAAGGCAGACCCAACACCGCCAGATGCCCCCGTGATCAACACGCTATCCCCTTTTGCGACATTGGCACGTTCCAGCATATTTTCAGCTGTGATATAGGAGGTGGCAAAAGTGGCCAATTCCGCATCTGTTAAATCGCTTTCAACCACATGCACATAGCGTTGGTCAATTTTGGTATATTGCGCAAAACCGCCGTCACATTCTGAACCATAATAACCGCATTTATCACGATTCTGCGGATCGTTCCAATCTCTTAACCATGTGTCAATCATCACACGCTTGCCAAGTAAATCAGGGTTTGCCCCATCCCCAAGGCCGACAACTTC
>JBMHDH010000082.1:0-14231 GCA_049889495.1 Puniceispirillaceae bacterium (SeqCode)
ATAGAGCGAATTTGACGAATTTGGCAATGCACGAACCTTGTTTGACACGGCATTTTATGATCAAATTTACAAAAGATTACAGTGGAACAAGACCATGAGTGTTGAAAAAGGATTAGGAATCTATCACAATCTTGATTTGGCCCAGCAAGAGAATGAAGCTGAGATTAAATCCATTTATCAAAAATGGGCTGATACTTATGATATTGATAATGATAACAGCCTCGGCACTGTCTCACAGCCCAATTGCGTTGCACTCTTATCACAATATCAAAAAGACAAAAACGGCCTTATTCTTGATGTGGGATGTGGCACAGGGCAAGTTGGCAAATACCTAACCACAGCTGGCTTTCACCATTTTGATGGCACGGATATATCGCCTGACATGCTCGAAAAAGCAGAAAAGCGCGGCTATCGCAATTTGTTTGTTTCGAATTTAAATGACGCCTTGCCCGTTAGTGACAACAGCTATGATGTTTGCTTATGTGTGGGTGTTTTTACCCATGGTCATGTCACAGCAGAGGGGCTTGATGAGCTTATTCGCATCACAAAAAAAGGCGGCTTTCTTTGCTTTACAGTGAATGAAGGTATTTATGATGCCTATGGGTTTGAAGTTAAGATGGCGGCAGTCACAAAAGCGAAAAAATGGGATATCAAAGCGTTTCATAAAGATGCCTATATGACCAAAAAACATGTTCAAGGCTATTATTGTTTGGCCCAGATCTTATAGCTATCAGCCCTATTTTGCGGCAAAAGACGATCGTATTTTCGCCGCCCATCGCCCCTCTTCATAGGTAATCACCCATAAAGAGCGAAAGCTGCCAATCACCTCATTATCTTTGTTATATCGGATAATCTTGGCGTCAAAATGCACCTTAGTATCACTTTCAGCCAAAGTTTGAATATCCTCAAAAGCCGAATGGTGCCAACCATCCCCCGCTCTGGATTTAAAATCTTGGAAATAACTATCCGCAGTTGGCCATAATTTCATTTCAGCCGCGCTTAATCTGATATGCGGAAAATGCAAACTATCTGCAATTGCCGCTTCATCATGTGCGTTTAATGCGATGATATGATTGTCCATCACCTGAAGTGCGTTCTGAACCGCTTGTGAATGTGGCATTGCCGTCTCCTCTATACCGCTAAAACCCATAAAATTTTTCAGGATTATCTGTAAAAATGGCCTTTTGATGCGCGCCATTTGGTATCCAATCAAACAACCAATTCACCAGATCTCCATCATCTGGCATCGCCCCAGGAATTTTGGGATGTGGCCAATCTGTTCCCCAAACAAGCTGTTCTGGATTGGCGTCAACAAGCGATGATACAAAGGCCGCCACATCATCATAGCCCTCACTCTCAGGGTTCGTGATACGATAGGCGGCTGATAATTTTGCCCAAATCTTACCATCGGCTAGATAGGATAAAAATCTCTGAAAAGCTGGATGCGATGTGCCAAGATGCGCTGGCATATGCCCCATATGATCAAACATGACTGGCACTGGTAAATCTGCCAAGGCTGGCAACCAGTCTTCACATTGCGATATATCGGCCAATAATTGAAGGTGCCAGCCATAATCGGCAATGCGCTTGGCCAATGCCGTTAATTTATCAGACTGCCTGTCGGAATAATCAATGCCAGAATAATCAATGCCAGATGCGAATAACAAATTGACGCGGCATCCCACCGCCCCTCTGTCATGAAAGGTACGCAATTGCGCATCTGTTACATCATCATCAACCACAATCACAGCCTTCATATTCGGGTCAGATTGGCACACAGATAAGCTTGTCTCATTATCACTGCCATAGACGCTTGGTTGCACGATCACCGATCGCTGAAATCCCAAGGTTTTTTGCAAAATACGGTAATCAGATACTGTTGCTGGTGGCGCGCTATAGCCTCGCATTGGCACCTGAATTGAGGGCGCATCAAATATATGAAAATGGCAATCACAAGCGCCTTCTGGTAACGCCATGCGTGGTGTTGTGATTGTCTTATTGGCTGGCGCGCAATAATCAGGCGATGACATTCATAAACCTCTTTAAAAAAGACCGACCTTTCAAAAAGGTTACATCATATGGGGCATTACAGACATAAAAAAACACCATAAAAAATGGTGTTATCTATCGCTTCCTTATCAAAATAAATGGCATTCCCTAGGGGTCATTACAATTCGATGAAATCAATTCGTTATAAGCGGTGTGGACGAAAGTAACTATTCGGTTCTATCTGATTTGGACCACCCCTAATGGCCGTTTGACCAAATAACATAGCTAATAGGAGCATATCATTGGATTTTTAAAAACCATTAAGGTTGCGGGATGGCCACAAGATTATTGTAAATAATATTAGATTGAGACCTTAATTAATTATCACATATCTTATCCAATACATGTGAGAAATCATCTATTGTCCCTTCGATATTTGCCAGTTTATCTAGTCCAAATAGACCAACACGGAAGGTCTTAAACTGGCTGGACTCTCCACATTCCAGTGGCACACCAGCTGCAATTTGGACCCCGTTTTTCGCAAATGCTTCGCCATTTTTAAAATCATCGCGCTCTGTATGAGATACAATCACAGATGGCGATTTGAAACCTTCTGCAGCAAGTGATTTGAAACCTCGTTGTTCCATAATTAAGCGCAGACGGTTTCCAAGCTCTATTTGAGCTTTTTTTGCCTTTTCAATACCAAATGATTGAATTTCAAGGAACGTATCATAAAATTGCGCTAACCCATCAGTGGGCATGGTGGCGTGATAGGCATGACCACCATCCAGATAAGCTGTCATAATTTGGTGCCATTTTTTCAAATCCAGAACAAAACTGTCCGAAGTCGTCTGCGCCAATCTTTCAACCCCAGCTTCAGATAGCATGACAACACCTGCACAGGGGGTTGAAGTCCAACCTTTTTGCGGTGCTGTAATCAGAATATCAACCCCAATTTGTTTCATATCAACCCAAAGCGCACCAGATGCGACACAATCTAATACAAAAAGCGCGCCTACTGCGTGGGCCGCATGCGCAATCTGCGTTAAATAGTCATCTGGCATAAGCAGGCCAGCAGATGTTTCGACGTGAGGGCTAACCACGATGCGTGGTTTTTCGGTATGAATTGAAGCGATAATTTCGTCTATAGGCGCTGGGCTAAATTGCTGGTCAGCTTCTATTGTATCGGGCCTTGCCATGACGATTTCAGCATGAGATGGCTTAACACCTTGGTCGAATATTTGAGACCATCGATAGCTAAACCAACCATTTCGTACAACCAATACCTTTTCATTTCGTGCAAATTGCCTTGCGACAGCTTCCATGGCAAAACTTCCGCCACCTGGTAAAATAACGCAGGATTTTGCGTTATATACGTCAGTTAAACCACTATGTAACCCTTGCATCACCTGTCGAAATGATGACGACATTGAATTTAATGACCTATCGGTGAATACAACTGAAAATTCTTTCAGCTCTGATAGGCGTTGCTGTGGCGTACTCGCATCCATATCGTAACCTCCATCGTTGTAATTAATATTTACGTGGCGCAACAATGATTAGATTTGAGACATGATTATAACATGTGAAACAGAGGGCCAATGTCAGTGACTTACTACTCATAGCAATGACGCACTTGGACAGGCATAGATTATCATAGCGAGAGCTTGCTAGTACAAAACTAGTCCAAACACCACTTAAACCATTGATTTTATAAAGAAAGAATGGCATCCCGTACGGGATTCGAACCCGTGTTGCCGCCGTGAAAGGGCGGTGTCCTAAACCACTAGACGAACGGGACACGCTCGCTGTGCAGTTTATTTACAAAACCCTTATGAATTAATCAAGGCCAAAAGCGACAATTTCATTAAATTATTTTTGAAAGATCACTCACGCATAAGATTGGTGCGATGGGGCCAAATCATCAATGATAAATTGCACCGCATCCCCGCCGCGATAGGTATCACCTTTTAACTTTCCAGCCAGATGAAATGGCACACCCTCGCAGTAACGAAGCGCCTCTTTATCCAGCAACTTATCGCGCAATCCAAAAGCGATGGCTCTTAGTTTATGGCCAGTGCCATCTGTGATTTCACATGAAAAATGCTGGTCTTCATTGCCAATCCATCGCGTGTTTTTCATTGTCACAGATGATAACAGCAACCGTGGCTCAGAAAACCCAATGCCAAAAGGCGCGCATTTCTCTAGCCATGTCACAAATGATTTTTGGCATGCTGAGAGCGGTAATTGTACAGATACTGTTAAGGATGGGGGCGGCAAATCCCCGACTTGCTTTGCAAAAGCGGCATTTATAAAGATTGAAAAATCATCTAAATTTTCTTGCGTAATGCTAAGGCCCGCCGCCATAGCATGACCACCGCCACCGATCAAAAGGCCTGATTGCTGTGCATTTATGATGGTATCACCTAGCGAGAAGCCTTTCATGCCTCTTGCAGATCCCTTGCCCATACCATCCTCGTCAAAAGAAATGGCGATGGCTGGCCGATGGAAATGATCTTTCAGGCGTCCTGCGACAATGCCCAAGACCCCTTCATGCCAGCCTTTGCCATGTACAATCAAAACAGATGTATCGGGCTTGTCACTCAAAAGCGTGGTTGCTTGATCAATGGCACGGTTTAAGATCCCTGCCTCAACATCTTTTCGTTGTTTGTTCAGATCATCTAATTGCAAAGCCAAAGAGGTTGCAATCGCGCTATCTTTGGTTGCTAGTAATTTTGCCCCCAAGGCAGCATTGCCAATGCGTCCCCCTGCGTTAATGCGCGGGCCTAATTGAAACCCAAAGCTATAGGCAGTTGGCTCGGTATTCATACGCGCTTGATCTGCTAGATGCTTTAACCCAACATTTTGGCGTTGTTTTAACACTTTCAGCCCCTGTTTGACAAAGGCACGATTCACAGGGGTTAAGGGCACAACATCACAGATGGTGGCCATGCCAACCAAATCAAGCAAAGATAATAAATCAATGGGCGGTGTTGTGATCTGGCCATTTTCTCGCAGATGCCGCAAGGTACCAATGCATGTCATAAAGGCCATTGCGGCGGCGCATAACGCCCCTTGCCCGCTGGTATCATCAAGGCGATTGGGATTCACAACAGCCAATGCACGCGGTAATGTGGCAGAGGCTTGGTGATGGTCAATCACAATCACTTTCATCCCCATCTCTTCGGCTTGTGCCAAAGGTTGATGAGCCGTGATCCCGCAATCTACCGTTATAATAATATCAGACCCTGCCTCTTTTAATGACTGAAGCGCCATGATATTTGGGCCATAGCCTTCGGAAAATCTGTCTGGGATATGGATATGCGCCTGACAGCCAAAGGCGGTTAAAAAACGATCAAATATCGCGGCAGAACAGGCCCCATCTACATCATAATCACCAAAAATCCCAATCGGCTTTTTATCAGCGATGGCAGATGCCAAAATCTGGCAAGCCTGATCCATATCAGTGAAATCAGATGGGTTTGGCAATAAATCACGCAAGCGCGGTTCTAAAAACGCATCAATGGTATCTGGCGTAATGCCGCGCCCTGCCAAAAATTCACCAAGCACAACAGGCATATCAAATTGTTGTGCAAAATAAGCCCCATAGCGCGCTTTGACATCATCTGAGGTATCAAAGCGTTCAAACGCCCATGTGGCACCTTTCAGTGATTTTTGAATGATTTGTTGTTCCATCTGTTCCAAAATAGGCTGAATTAAGCCAAAACAGCAAGGGGCTGATGAACAGCCATCACAGCGTCAAGACTTGCCAGTGTGTTACTTGCCTTTGCCATAGACGCATGATCTGTTTCATGCACAATCATCAATAAATCAACCTGATCAGAGGTGCCATCGCCTTTTTGGATTAACGTCTCAACAGAGATGTCACAATTTTGCAAAATATCAGTGACAGATGCCAAAACACCGGGCTTATCGGCCACAACCAACCGCAAATAATATTCGGAACGGCTGTCATCTGTTTGGTTCTTGTCTGGCGTTGCCAACTGCGCCACAGGCTTACCAAAGGGGAAATTATATCTGCCAGATGAGATATCGATGATATCTGCCAGCACAGCAGATGCGGTCGGCCCTGCCCCTGCCCCAGGTCCAATAGCAGAGACCAAATTCACAGGCTCTGCTTCATAATGCACCGCGTTTAATGAGCCTGTGACTTTTGCCAATTGCGCACTTTCTTTTAACAAGACAGGTGCGACTTTGGCTGGTGCGCCTTTGGCTGCACGGCCAATTAAGCGAATGCGATAACCAAGCTCTTCCGCATAAGAAATATCAGAGGCTGTGATTGCACGGATCCCTGTAATAGACAGGCTGTCAAAATCTGGTTTTGTACCAAAGGCAAGCGCGCTTAAAATGGTCAATTTATGTGCCGCATCAATCCCATCAACATCAAAAGTTGGGTCAGCTTCAGCATAGCCAAGCGCTTGGGCTTCTGCCAAAACATCATCAAAGGGGCGACCTGTCTCTTCCATTTCTGATAAAATATAATTGCATGTACCGTTTAAAACGCCAGATACCGCGCTGATATCATTTGCGGATAAGCCTTCGCGTAAAATCTTTAACGCAGGGATACCGCCTGCTACGGAAGATTCAAAAAACAGCTGGGCGTTATGGGCTTCAGCCAATTCTGCTAATTCAACACCATGGATGGCAATCATCGCTTTATTGGCGGTGACAACATGCTTACCTTGTTCAAGTGCTGCTTTGGTCAAGGCCAAGGCTGGCCCATCTGATCCGCCCATCAATTCAATAATAATATCCACATCTTCATCAGCCAATGCCACAGGGTTATCAAACCATGTGATGCCATCTAGATTAACACCTCTGTCTTTTCCCTTGGATCTGGCAGATACCGCTGTTAGCACAAGATTGTGACCAGCTTTTTGGGAGAGCTGTTCTTGATTTGCAATTAAGTGGCGCGCAACTTCTGCGCCAACAACACCTAGCCCTGCAATTGCAATGCGAATATCAGACATGCTTATGGTCCTTTGAAAATAACAGATGTAAAATGCATCAAAAAGATAGCGAAATTATAGCCTATCTGGCCAAGCAGGTGCAACAATCAAGCTGATAATATATAATCTATCGCATAGTCACAGTGAATTTTTGTCGTATCAAAGGCAGGAATTGAAACATCATCTTGCGATATCAGCAAACCAATTTCCGTACAGCCAAAAATCACCCCATCACATCCCTGGCTTTCTTGATAGCGTGCGATAATGTCACAATAAGTTTGTTTTGAGCCAGATAAGATCTCACCTTGGCATAATTCTTGATAAATGATGCGATGGATCTCTGATCTGTCTTCTTGGCTTGGCACTGTTACGTGAACGCCGTGTTTCTCAGCCAAACGACCTTTATAGAAATCTTGCGACATGGTGAATTCTGTTGCTAATAATAGCGGGTTTTTCACCTTTTGCGCCGTGATGGCCGCCGCCGTGGCATCAGCGATATGAAGCAGAGGCACCCCAGCCGCCTGTTCGACTTGTTCTGCCATTTTATGCATGGTGTTTGTGGCAATCAAAAGACAATCAGCCCCAGCTTGTTTTAACGATAAACCAGCTGATATCATCGCATCGGTGGCGCGTTGCCAATCGCCTTCAGCTTGATAAGCGGCAATTTCGGCAAAATCAAAAGAATGAAGCACACAAGAAACAGAATGCAACCCACCCAAACGCCCTCTGATCCCGCGATTAAGATGCGCATAATAGGTTTGTGTTGATTCCCAACTCATCCCGCCAATAATGCCTAATTTTTTCATAATTTGGGCCTGTTTATTCATAAAGTTATTTGCTTATTTTTACTTTTTTTCCCATAAATAGCAAACCAGTCAGGCAGAATGTGACAAATCACATCCCTGCAAAAAACAAATCATTTTAGCTGATCAAAAAAGAGTAATCACCATGTCAGACACAGCCGCACAACATCTTTGGCAAGCCTTTCAAAATAATCAAGCCACAACGCCTGTTCGTGAGCTTCTTCCTGAGAATGATATCGAAGCTGCCTATGCGACACAGCGTGCTTTTAACCAATTGCGTGTTGATGATGGTCAACGACTTGTGGGACGCAAATCAGGTGCCACAAACCCAACAGCGATGGCTGCAATGGAATTAAATGGCCCTGTTTCAGGCATATTATTTGATGTGATGGATGTCCCAAATAGAGGCGAGATCCCTGCAAACCGCGTGATCCATCCCCGCATTGAAGGTGAAATTGCCTTTGTCATGGGGGAAACGCTCGATTTTGAAGCCATTGGTATGGCAGATGTCATGCGGGCGGTTGATTTTGTGATGCCAGCGATTGAGATCGTTGATGCCAGAACCGAAAATTGGGGCGCAAAAGGCATTGATCTTGTTGCAGATAATGTGTCAGCCTCACATTTCACCCTTGGCCATAAAGTTCAGCTTTTAGATCAATTTGATGTTTCAACGGCCAAAGCCGATATCCGCGTTAATGGCGAATCTGTGGCACAAGGCAATGGCGCAAATGTCTTGGGCTCTCCTTTGAATTCTTTATGTTGGTTGGCCAATCAGATGGTCGCCCATGGCACACCCATTTCCGAAGGCGATGTGATTTTATCTGGTTCACTTGGCCCAATGGTGCCTGTAAATAAGGGCGATCTTGTGGAAGTGGAAATTGAAGGCGCAGGCATGGTATCTGTTGCTTTTGCCGCTGAATAAAAGGAAAAATAATTATATATTACAGCTGGTTATCGGTTATTATTTCAGTGTTTTCTGAAAATATATCCGCTGATAGCCAGCTATTTTTTTGATCTCTATTTGATCAAAACCAAGGCGATTATACCAAGCGGCCGCCTCTGTCATTACGACATTGGTGTAAAGCTGATAGGATGCGGCAAACATGCCTATATAATCATCGACAGCCACCATTAAGGCCTTGCCAATGCCTTGGCCTTGTTGTTCAGGTAATACAGCGATGGTTTCTAGCCAATAGCCATCTATCTGATGAACAATCACAGCAAAGCCCAAAATGTCAGAATCATTGTCATAGACAAACACACTATCATCACGGATATGGGTCTTATAATCTGCCAGCATGGGGGCAGTTTTTTTTCCAATTAAGGGCGTATATTTCGCATAGGCATCATCAGCAATAGCACGAAGCCTTTGCCATTCATGCGCTTGTGCGCGGCGTATCATGGCGCCATCTCATCTTGTAGCTCCGCCATCAAATCCGCCACGGTCATATCGCGACATTTGGCAAAGGCTGTGCCAGCCCATAAGCTTTGATATTCCCCATTTTCAGCCTTTGTGGCCGCCTGTCGCATAGGCCCTGTCATTGTATTTTGCAAAGGAAAGGGCAAGACTGGCTGTGAGGCCATATCTTTTATAAAATCTGTTTCAATGCCCCTTGCCCATCTGCCAGAATAGCCCTTGGTGAAACGGCTTTTCCGTTTGCCTTTTTGCAAAAGATAGCGACGATACACCGCATTTGTGCCTGCCTCTTCACAACATAAAAAGGCCGTGCCCATTTGCACCGCTGATGCCCCATGCGATAGATGCGCCGCGATATCATTGCCTGTCATAATGCCGCCAGCTGTGACCAAGGGCAAGGATGTGATATCTTGCGCCATCTGCAACAAAGCAACGGTTGGTAGACGATCATCAGGCCCATCTTGGGTAAAGGTTCCCCGATGGCCGCCTGCCTCTTCGCCTTGCAAGATGATGAAATCAGCTCCTGCTTTTTCAATCGCTTCAACCTCAGCTGAAGATGTGGCAGTGATGCCAATTGTAATACCAAGAGATTTCGCTTGATCCATAATGACGGGATTTGGCACGCCGAAATGAAAGGTCAGATACTCTGGTATATGATCCCAAATCGGCGCAATTTGTGTTGCCAAATCAGGGAAATAAGGCGGTCTTGGAAGAGCGATATCTTCTGTTATACCAGCCGCAGCAGCCCGCAACGCTTCTTCTACTGCTTTTATTGTGGCACTATCTGGCATAATGGGATCAGAAAACACAAAAAAATTGGCTAAAATCGGGCCAGTGCTGTGTTTTTTCACCTCAGACAAATCAGCGTCAATTTTTTCCGCATTGCTATAGGCAAAGCCAAAAGACCCTATGCCACCAGCATTACTAACCGCACTGACAAGCGATGGCGTTGTGATCCCACCTGCCATGGGGGCTTGTATAATATGTCTGTCATGAAACATGGGCGGGGCCTATTTTTTGTGCGTTGACTTTGTGTTTTATCAAATTATCACTGTGCAAAAATAGGCATAAAAAAACAAGCACAAACGCCAAATGTCTGTGCTTGTTTGAATAACATAAAGCGTTTGGTTTAACGCTTTGAGAACTGGAATGAACGACGGGCTTTTTCCTTTCCGTACTTCTTTCTTTCAACAACACGTGGGTCACGAGTTAGGAAGCCACCAGATTTCAACGCTGGGCGAAGACCAGGTTCAAAGTATGTCAATGCGCGGCTGATACCATGACGTACTGCGCCAGCCTGACCAGATAGGCCGCCACCAGATACAGTTGCCATCACGTCAAATTCGCCTGAACGTTCAACCACTTCAAATGGCTGTGCTAGCAACATTTGCAAAACAGGACGTGCAAAATATGTGTTCACATCTTTGCCATTGACTGTCATGCGGCCTGTGCCACGCTTAATCCAAACGCGTGCTGATGCATTTTTACGACGACCTGTCGCATAAGAACGGCCAAGATCATCAATTTTTGGTTCTACTACAGCTGGTGCAGTTTCGGCAGTTTCTGAAAGTGTTTCCAGAGCGGCCATGCCAGCCTTATCTTCTGTCAGATTCTCTTCAGACATCACTTACCTCTTATTCTTATCATTCATTGATGCCACATCCAGCGCAACTGGCTGTTGGGCTTCGTGTGGATGAGACGCGCCAGCATAAACATGCAGGTTCTTCATCGCCTTGCGGCCAAGTGGGCCACGCGGGATCATACGCTCAACGGCTTTTTGGATTACACGCTCAGGAAAGCGGCCATCTAGCAATTTATCAGCTGTGCGTGACTTAATGCCGCCTGGATAACCAGTGTGCCAGTAATACGTCTTTTGCTTGCGCTTATTGCCTGTTAATTTAACTTTTTCTGCATTGATGACGACCACATGATCACCACAATCCATGTTAGGTGTGTAAGTTGGCTTATGCTTGCCACGCAAACGCATTGCGATCAGGCTTGCCATACGACCTAGCACCAGATTTTCTGCGTCCACCAAGATCCAGTTTTTCTGGATATCTTTTGGTGTTGCCACATATGTCTTTGGTAAAGGCATCAGGATAACTCCGATAATCTAATCTTTTACGCCCCAAATTCGGGCAGGTTGAGGTCTTTTACGGATATTTTGGATAATGATCAAGCAAAAAATTTCATATATTTTTATAAATATTCAATAAAAACAATGGTCTAAAAATAAGGTATCATTTTACCATATAAATACAATGGTGATTTTACCTCTCATGCCAAATCTCACGAAGCATCAAACGCAAATCCAAATTCAGATCTAGCATTTTTAAACAGAGCCAGATAATGTGAAACTTATTGATTTTCAACCCGTCATTTATGATATCATCATGGGATTATCATTATGGGACCATCACAGAGTTAAAGCCAAATCATGTTTATTTTAATTGATAATTACGACAGCTTCACATGGAATTTATGGCATTTCTTGTCAGACCTTGGCGCACAAGTGGAAACCATTCGCAATGATGCCTATAGCGCAGATGAATTCATCGAAATGGCACCGCAAGGCTTTATCATTTCGCCTGGCCCTGGCGCACCGCAAGATGCGGGTTGTATTGAAGAGGTCATTCAAAAAGCCGCAGGCCAGATCCCTATTTTTGGGGTTTGTTTGGGCATGCAAGCCATCTGCACGTCTTTTGGGGGCAAATTGCACCCCTTTTTGCCGCCAGTGCATGGCAAATTATCGATTATCAAACACCAAGATAAGCATGTTTTTGCTGATGTGCCAAATGACATTCCCGTCACACGCTATCATTCGCTAACAGCCGATATTGGCGCCATTCCAGATGAATTGGAAATCACAGCCAAAACCGCACAAGGTCATGTGATGGGCTTGTCTCATAAAACATTGCCTATTCATGGCGTGCAATTTCACCCTGAAAGCATTGCGTCTGTTGGCGGCTATCGTGTCTTGGCCAATTTCCTTGCCTTGGCAGGTCATAACATCCCAGATGAAGCCGAAATATCGCGCCTAGAAGAACAGATTATTCGCCTAGATCAAAAATTCCCAGAACAGATCCACCAATAAGGATCCATTCTAAACCCCCATCAATTCCAAGAGTTTTCAAAACATGTCTGTCCCTGTTTCTACCATTATTACGCATCTGACATCTGGCACAAATTACACAAGCCAACAGATGAAGGCGGCCTTTCATGCTATTATGTCAGGGGACGTCTCTCCCACATTAATCTCAGCATTTTTAATTGCGTTAAAGATGCGTGGTGAGACACCAGACGATATTGCTGCTGGGGCTTCTACCTTAAGAGAGATGGCGGATAAAATCACCGCACCAGATGGCGCAGTCGATATTGTTGGCACAGGCGGCGATGGCATTGGTACCTATAATATTTCAACGGCCACGGCCTTTGTTGTCGCAGGGGCTGGGGTTTGTGTTGCCAAACATGGCAACCGCGCTGTCTCATCAAAATCAGGTGCCGCCGATGTGCTGACCTCTCTCGGTGTCAATCTAGATGCGCCCTTCCCTGTCTTGGAACAAGCATTGGCCGAAGCAGGCGTCTGTTTTTTAATGGCACCGCGCCATCATTCTGCGATGCGCCATGTGGGCCCTATTCGCGCTGAATTAGGCACAAGAACCATCTTTAATTTGCTAGGCCCTTTATCTAACCCTGCTTTGGTATCACGCGTTATGGTTGGTGTTTATGATAAAGCATGGTGCCGTCCTTTTGCAGAGGCATTGGCCAGCTTGGGCACAACAAATGCTTGGGTGGTGCATGGGCTTGACGGGCTTGATGAGGTCACAACCACTACAAAGACCTATGTTGCGGCTTTGTCAGATGGCAAGATTACCGAATTTGAAATTGCGCCAGCTGATTATGGCATATCAGAAGCCCGCCTTGATGATCTAAAAGGTGGCACAGGCCCAGAAAACGCCGTTGCTTTGCGTGCGTTGCTGTCAAATAATAATATGGCAAATGACGATGTCGCAAATAAGGCCTATCGCGATATTGTGCTGATGAATGCCGCCGCATCATTGGTTGGCACAGGCCATGAAACAGATTTTGCAGCCGCCTTGGAACGGGCCAAAACGTCTTTGGACACAGGCGCGGCCCTGACAGCCCTTGATAAGCTTGTCGCCATTACAAATCAAAAGGCATAGAGTCATGAGTGATGTATTAGCCAAAATTAACGCGCATAAAGCGGTTGAAGTTGCAGCCTTAAAGCAAAGTCAGTCTTTGGCTGATCTGGAAGCTGGCGCAAAAGCCGCTTCTGCACCGCGTGGTTTTATTCAAGCGTTAAAAAACGCATCTGCTGACGGCTATGGCTTGATTGCAGAATTGAAAAAGGCAAGCCCGTCAAAAGGGCTGATCCGCGAAGATTTTGACCCAGTCAGCTTGGCAAAGGCCTATGAAGCAGGCGGCGCCACAACCTTATCAATCCTAACAGATGAAACATGGTTTCAAGGCCATAAAGATTATCTGGTTGCCGCAAGACAGGCCACTTCATTGCCCGTTTTGCGCAAGGATTTCATGATTGATCCCCTGCAGATCATCGAAGCAAGAGCCCTTGGGGCGGACTGCATTTTGTTAATCATGGCCTCTTTATCTGATACGCAAGCTCTTGAATTAGAAGCCTGCGCGCATGAATGGGGCATGGATGTGTTAATTGAGGTTCATGATGAAGCCGAACTTGACCGCGCTTGCTTACTATCCTCACCTTTGATGGGGATTAACAACCGCAATCTGAAAACAATGGAAATCTCGCTTGATGTTGGGGCGGCTATGTTACCGCGCTTGCCAAAAGACCGCATTGCAGTGGCTGAATCAGGCCTGTTCCATCCTGAAGATTTGGCCTTTATGGCAGGGCATGGCGCACGTTGTTTTTTGATTGGCGAATCTTTGATGCGTAGCCAAGATGTATGCGCCGCAACCAAAAATATTTTGGCAAATCCTGTGCCAAAAATAAAAGGATAGCAGATGAGCCAATCATTCACCCATTTTGACAAGGATGGTCGCCCTCATATGGTC
>JBMHDH010000083.1:0-6953 GCA_049889495.1 Puniceispirillaceae bacterium (SeqCode)
GCCTTTGCCACTGGCACTTTGGGCTGGTATGACGGCAATCCAACAAATTTGGCGTGCCTATCGACGCGCGATCGTGCAGAGAAAATGGCGGCGTTATGTGGCGGCATTGACAATCTGATGAAAACAGCCGAACAGAGTGACGATGCACAATGGAGTCTTGAGCTATGTGACCATCTCATCGCACTTGGTGCCCCAGCAGAACTGCTGAAAGCAAAAGTGATGGAAAAGCTAGCAGAGCATGAAATCAATGCAACCGCGCGTAACAGCTATATTTGGGCAGCAGAAGAGTTGCGCAAATCGCATGGGGATATGTGATGACAAGCCAAGAGAATAATTTATTGTTTAATAAAAACGCCTCCTATTTTGCCGCGTTGCTATTGGCGATTGTTATTTTGATCTATGCCGCATCTGGCCCAATTGGTGAATTTGTAAAATGGTTCATCGAAGCGACAAGTGCAAATTTTGATGAACTCTCGCGCCGTGAAAAGCGCGTCTTATTCAAAACACATTGGCTTGGCGCGGCATATCGTTCCTTTGAACAAGGGGTATTATTGCCAACAGGTATGATCCTTGGCTTGCCATTGCTTCTCGGGTTTTTGACCATATCATTGAATTTGCATGAATCTAAGGCGAAGAATCTGACCTTATCTGTTGTGACTTGTGGGGTGTTTTTCGTCTGGATATCAAACTTATTTGCGATTGATGGCGGTCTTTTGCCATCCGCAAAAGTCAGCGATTATTTTTTCTTTGCGATCATTACCGCTATCACCCTTTATCTGACAATGCGGCTATTTGGTAACTTCATTGTATTCTTTTGTGCCTTTTGGCTGATTTACTTCTTCGTACGTGGCTATATGCCCGAATGGACAGGGATTTTAGCGGGGTCAGAATCAAGCTTTATGCAATCATTGCGGTCAATGGTTTTGAATTTTTGGTCGCAAACAGGCGGTATGTTTGGCCAGCCAATCCAAGTTGTCTCTGGTAATGTTTTGATCTTCATTATCTTTGGCTCTGTTCTCACAGCCTCTGGTGCAGGGGGGCTTTTGATGAAGATAGCCAACCGCCTAACAGGGGGGCTGACAGGCGGGGCGGCACATGCGGCTGTGGCGTCATCAGCGTTATTCGGCACATTATCAGGCGCAGCCATTTCAAATGTGGTTTCAACAGGGGTGATGACTATCCCTGTGATCAAGAAATCAGGGTTCCGCCCCTCTTTTGCCGCTGCGGTTGAGGCGGCCGCCTCAACAGGTGGTCAAATTATGCCGCCTGTCATGGGTGTCGTGGCATTTTTTGTGGCAGGGCAAATTGGCCTTGAATATCGCTATATTGTGATTGCGGCAATTATACCAGCTGCCTTTTATTATTTTGGCACTTTTTTGACGGTTTATTTTGAAGCGCGCAAACAAGGCATTGGCCCCCTACCAAAGGAGAAAAGACCCGCATTAACCCGCAAAGAAGCATGGCAATGTTTGGTTTTCATTATCCCGATATCGGTATTGACCTACTTCTTATTTTCACAACCCTCAGTCCTTAAGGCAGGGTTTTACGGGTTTCTGGCCGCGCTTATCTCTGCGCTTGTGCTATTTCCAGACTTCCGAAATATGCGCAAAATATTGCAAGCCTTGGCCGATGGTGGCCGTATGGCTGGCAGTATCATTGTGATTGTCGCCGCAATTGGTCTGATTGTTGGCCTGATTCAAGTTTCAGGCTTTTCGGGTCGCCTTTCCTTGTTGTTAGCGCAATTATCAGAAGGGCCTTTATTCATCACATTGCTTGTTGTGGCGCTTGGCTCCATTATTTTGGGCATGGGTCTGCCGCCAGGGGCAACCTATTTCATTATCGTCATAGCGCTATCATCTGGCATTGATACTGTTGGCATTGCGCCGTTAACGCTGCATTTATTTGTTGTGTTTTTTGCGGTGATATCCACCGTAACACCGCCTGTTGCGCTTGCCGCTTTTGCGGCGGCGCCTATTGCAGGGGCACCGCCATTGCAGACAGGCGTTCAAGCCGCACGCCTATCGCTAGCTGGTTTTATCATTCCCTTTGTTTTCGTCTATCATCCAGCTGTGATTTACAAATTGCAGACCTTGTTTGTATGGTTTGGCGAAGAGCTGCCTGAATCGAAGGCTATGATTGATATTACAACGGTTAGCTGGGGTGATTTGGGGTGGGTTATTATCGCCTTCATGATCTCTATGTGGCTTTTAACCTCTGCCCTTACTGGTATGGAAAAGTTTCGTTTGACCCTTATCGAACGTATTTTGAGGAGTCTGGCAGGTATCCTAGTCCTGTTCCCGTCTCTCACCATCTCTGGGCCAGCCCTTATTGCAGGGCTGATCCTCATCGTGGCACATCGTCTGTTTTTTCACAAAAGCGCAGGCGAGCTACAATAAATGAAGTAACGCAATCAATTTGGGAGGATATAATGCGTAAATTCACAATAGCTCTTGCGGCATCTTTGATGTTATCAGGAGCGGCCCATGCGGCAGATGTTAAACTTAAAATGGCAACAATTGCGCCAAATTTAAGTGCGGCTATCACAATGGCAACTTTTGCCAATGTGGTCACAAACAACTTGGACGGCGTTGAAATTGAAGTCGCAGGTGGCGGCGCGGCAACACTTCATATGATGGAAGTGGCTCGTGGCAACATTGATATGTCGATGACAAATCAGGTTGTGCACTATCTGATGTCAACAGGTAAGGCCATGTATGCCAAAGAGCCTGAGGCACCAGAACTTGCCAAGAATCTGCAGCTTTTGATGCTATACCCTTATGGCCAATATCACTTTGCTGTTCGTGCTGATAGCGATATTCAAGTCCTTGATGATATCGAAGGGGCAAGCGTATTCCTTGGCCCACAAGGTGGTGGTGCTTACAATGCGGCGCGTGGCTGGATCAAATCAACAACAGGTCTTGAAGTTGGTGAAGATTATGAAGCGATTAAAGCGAATTGGCAGACAGGTTACCAAGCCTTCCTAGATGGCAAAATTGACGTTTATGTAAATGGTTGTATTGACCCTTGTGGCCAATTTATCCAATTCACAGAGACAGAAGATGTCCGCTTTATTGGCCCTGAAAGCCATGAAGGTGAAGCAGTAGACAAGTTCTTGGGTAAGTTCCGTTACCGTGATGAGATCCCAGCAGGTCTCTATGCTGGCCAGAAAAATACTGGTCCTGTTATGTCAATGAACGTACCTGTGGGCATTGGCATTCGTGCCGATCTAGATGCCGATTTGGTCTATGAAATCACAAAGACTTTCTGGGAAAATGTTGATCAGATCACATCTGATGCGCCTTGGGCAAAACAGCTTGATGTTGCCTTTGCGCCAAAGAATGTTGGCGGCCTGACAATTCACCCAGGTGCTGCACGTTATTACCGTGAGGTTGGCGTGCTAGAATAAGCGCCTATTTCATAAGGTTAAAATTGCATGATGCGCCGGCGATTGTCGGCGCATTTTTTATGCTGAAGTGGTGTGAACCCTCTTATTTTAAAGCGCTTTGATTTTATGATGTGCCAAGCTTGCCGCTATTTGCGCTGCTGCCTCATTGAGCCCATCAAGCAATCCTGCTTGCAAAATATCTTTTAATTCATGCTGTGCCTCTAGCCATAAAAGGCTCAGCGACCCATGAATGCCATAGTCATTTTTAATGATGACGGCAATGGCGCCAATCGCCGATGTGCCATCAAAGGGTGGCTCCCAATAATCTTTCTCTCGCCGCGCAAAGCCTTGCTTTTGCGCAATCGCTATTTCATCTTTCAATAACCCTCGTCGGTACCAGCTCACATCATCTTTGCGTGCTCTGTTTAAAAAGGCATTCACGTGAATCATGCGTTGTTCAAGTGGCATTGAGGATAAGATTATGCGGCCATGGGCAGATAGAAATAATGAGGGGCGCAAGCCAAGGCCAGTACGGTCTTGTGCAAGCGGTCCTTTTTGTCTTGTGCTTTCGACAATCTCAATTTGACCGTCGCCCATGATGGCGCATAGATCAGATGGCAACCCAAATTGGTTATCTTTTAATTTCAGCAAAATTGGCTCAGCAATTTCAGCCATAGGATGGCCTGTGGAATCAGCACCAAGAATTTTTTCTAGTGAGTGAGATAGCTCATATTTTTTCTCAGCGATTAATTGCCTGACCCACCCTCTGTCGATAAGCGTTGCAATAATGCGCAGCAAAGTCGCATTATCGAGCCCCGTTTTTGCGCGCAGTTGCGTAAGCGATAACGACCTTGATTGTGACAAGGCTTCGATTACCACAAGACCGCGTTCTAACGCTCTGATGCGTTTGGTGCTCATCTTTTTACCACTTGGCTTATTTGCTATCTTATCATCGAGCAGCGAAGCAAGATCAGTCAAGCAAATTACCCAAAGGCGCGGAAATGGCATGGATATCTTGGAATTGCTTAATCCCATCAACCCCAAAATTACGACCAATGCCAGATTGTTTGACGCCGCCAAATGGGGAAAGCCCATCCATCGCAGTGGGACCATGGCCGTTAATATTGGTAAAGCCAGCTTCAAGGCGCCGTGCCAGCGTCATGGCGCGGTTTGTGTCTTGTGACCAAACAGACGAGCTTAGGCCATAAGAACTATCATTGGCAAAGTGAATGGCCTCATCTTCGCTATCATAGGCCATAATAGGCAAGGTCGGACCAAATTGTTCATCTTTGACGGCTGACAAATCATGTGACGCATTAACGATAAGAGACGGACGCAGAAAATAGCCTTCTTCAAATTGTGCCTCATCATGAATCTTGCCAAAAGAGCGAACATCTTCGCCCCTTGCCTGTGCTTCATCTATCATCCTTGCCACGATGGTCTTTTGCTTGAGGTTATTTAACGGACCCAAAGTGACCCCCTCTTGCAAACCATCACCTATGGTTTGATTGGCCATCACAGCTGATAGGCCATCCACCACATCATCGAAAATTTTGGCACTCACATATAGCCGCTTTAAGGCCATGCAAATCTGACCTGATGTTAAAAACACACTTAAATAAAGCTTTTTGAAAAACGCTTCATCAAGTGGTACATCATCAAGCAAAATACCAGCATCATTCCCGCCAAGTTCAAGTGTAACAGGCGTGATATTCTGCGCGGCTGTTTGCATGACATGACGGCCAATCGGGATGGAACCTGTAAAATTCACATGTCGGACAAGCGGGTGACCAACAAGCCTGTCACCAATTTTTGTGCCATCTCCTGTGATTAAATTGATCACACCCTTTGGAAACATTTTGGCGATTTTAATGATTGTTAAGGCAGGGGCTAATGTTGCTTGCTCAGAAAGTTTAATGACAACGGTATTGCCTGCAAGCAATGCTTGAGGCAGTTTCGATCCCAGAATAGCCAGTGGCCAATTCCATGGCACAATCAACGTGACAACCCCGCGGGCATGGCGTGTCACAATTGTATCAAATTGTGCGCCCTTTATTTCATCTTCTTGTTTTATGGCATCTGCGAAACCAGCGACTTGGGCAAAGCGATCTGCCAATCGGTTAATTTCGATTGTCGTCTCAAACAGCGTTTTGCCATGCTCTTGTGTGAATAGGCGCGTGCGCATTTCAACATCGCCATCGTCACCATTAAGCGTATTTGCGACCTTTGCAAGATAAGCGGCTCGCTCTTCAAGGCTTGTGGCTGACCATGTTGCAAATGCGGTTTGCGCTGACAGCATAGCGTCATCAACTTCAGCAATGCCAGCAGAAGCGGCGTGACCAACAAGCTCTGACGGGCGGGCAGGATTATGTATTGCATAATTTGCGCCATCTTTGGCAAGGCGTTCTTCACCATCAATAAATAAGGTTGTCTCCATCATACCGCCCCTATCCTAATTTTAAATTCAAAGCGCCCATACCGCCATCAACAACAATATCAATACCATTCAGCCAGCTTGCGCTATTACTGACAGCAAAGCCGATTGTCTCTGCGACTTCTTCTGGTTTTCCAGGCCGCCCCACACGTGCCAAATTGGCCTCCACCTGTGGGCCAAAGGCTTTGACGAAATCTTCTAAAATACCTGTATCCACGGCGGCAGGGCTGATGGTGATAAAGCGGTTCTGGCCGATATAATTTGCGACTTGTGAGACTGACCAATAAATCACCGCTTGTTTTGATAGCCGATAAGCCAAGGTGGCATCCACATCATGATCTTGCACCCATTGCGGCAAGTCATCTGGTGCGCAAGCGATCAGGCTATCAAGCGTTTGGGTATTGCCTTCCCATCCCATCCCCGCTCTAGAAGCGACACTGACAACCGCACTGCCTTTGTGTAATTTTGACATAAAGCCCTTCATAAAACGGAAGGCACCAATCGCATTAATCATCAAACAAGGAACGGCATTATCATCTCTTGGGGGAATGCCTGCAATGTGACATAGCCCATCATAATGACCTGTGGTCGCATCAAGTGCAGCGTCAATCATTTCAGCATTCATCAAATTAAGCGGGATAAATTCGCAGTCAAAATCTGGCTTGTGAAGGTCATAAATTGTAACCTCATGGCCCTGTGCTAAAAGATGGGCAATGGTGGCTTTTCCGATGCCTGAGACACCGCCTGTAACAGCTAATTTCATGGATTTCATTCCCGTTAGGCGCGCTTAAATTTGTTCTACTTTATGCTTAAACTTTTGTTGATAAAGAAACACACTTCAAGTTGTTTGGTTCACTAGGTGAACTTTATTTCATTTTCGGCTGAACAAGCAAATAGGCCAAGCTCTGTTTGAAGATAGCTAAGATGCGTCAAATCACCACATAGATGATCAAGCGATCATCGACTTGTCTGATACAGGCTGGGTGGGGAAAAAAGTGGTGCCCGGGGGCGGAAAGATTACCTATGCCCTGCGTCAACTCAAGTCACCCTTGAGCAATATCAATAGGTTAGACAATCACTGGATAGTGTCAACAGGCACATTTGTTATACTGGGTGTTATACCAGCGGAGACTT
>JBMHDH010000084.1:0-4191 GCA_049889495.1 Puniceispirillaceae bacterium (SeqCode)
TGTGATTTCCCCATCTGCTACCCTGTCCTTATGTGCCACGATCAATCTTGTGCGACGTGACAGACCAAACCATATATGATCGCTCGCCCGCAAATGCGCAGGAATATTTGTTTCAAGAATGTCTGATCTCACAGGCTGGAACAAGCCCAATTCAGCATATTCAGATAGGCGCGCAATATCCACCGTTAACACAAGATCAGCTGGGCTTGCGGGGCCTTCGGCGGCAAGACGTTGCGCCAAACCTTTAGCGGCAAAAACCACATTGGTTTTAATGCCTGTCTTTTGCGTAAACGCAGATAAGAAAGGATCCAGCAAGAATTGCTGGCGATGCGAATAAATATTCACCTCTGATGCCGCCGCCATTGGCGCACATAGCATGACACCAAAATAAGCCAATAAGGCGCGACGAAAAAACTGTTTGACTGTCATATCTATCTCCTAAAAAAGGCCCAAAACCCACCTTCTTATATTGATAGTGATAATCATTCGCAACAAAAAAATGTTTGATTTATTTAAAAAAAGAGGTGACACGTTGCCGCATCACCTCATGGTTAGTTTGACGATCTGTAATGGTGATTACACAACATCAGTAGATGGCACAAAATCACCTTCAAAATCTGATTGGCTAATCTCGCTGACACCTTCTAGGAAGGCAAAATTAACAGATGTTGCCACTTCCCCCAAATAATGTGTTTCTGCCTGTGCCGCTATAGATGATGTCATCGCCAGCATTGCCATAAACAGTATCGTCATTCGAACTGTTAAACATGAATTGTCTTTGATCAGAGCCATGCGTGGTGGTCGTGTCATCATCGCCACTCACCTCAGCTGATTCGTAAGTAAGGTTATTAATCCCAAATAAAGGTGCCAATGATACCAATTGATGAATTTTCAGGCTTTTTGCATCATAAGCGCTGGCACCACCTATCTTTGCCACAAAGGTGACAGCAATTCGGTTTCATCAAATTCGATAATTAATTTGCGACCTGCTGAACACCCTGTTGCGGTTTTGCCAGATAAAGGAAAAGTAAAGGTAATGCCCTTGGCATGCACTGCTTCATCTGTACCACTGCCAACAGTGGTGGTGGTGGTGGTGGCAGTGACCAACCCTTGTTGCAAAATTCCCAGAATTGCAAAAGCGGTAAAATTATCAAAAGCGTTAAAGCTGTAAAAAATCAGGCTGTCTTCACCAAGTGTAAATCCTGTGATTTTATCTTGCCCATCTGTGGCACGGATACGCCCCACACCACTAACAAATTCTATCTGGTAATAAATTTTGTCTGCGCCGCCATTTGCAAGGGAAATGGTATCTCGGCCAAGCGCCCCTTCGATATCATCATCACCTTGACCATCTGTGATCTGATCACGACCACGCCCCCCATTGGTCACAACATCACTTGTGTGACTAGACCCATCTATGACATCTTTTCCTGTGTTATCAGCGGGGGTTAGATCAGTTTTGCCAGCTGGCACAGGATCTTGCGCTTGGGCAATAGGAACAATTGGCAAAATAGGCGTATTGGGCAATTCTGGCGTAGGCGGCGGCTGAGATGCCGCGACTGGCGCAACAGGTGCGTTTTCCTGTTGCACCGCGCCTGTCGTTTCTGATGGCGCTTCTGATGGCTGTTCTGGCGTCTCTGGTGGCTGTTCTGGTGCTTCTGGTGTTTCTTTTGGTGCTTCTATTGGTGATTGCGCCGCTATCTCTTGCGGATCAACTGGCAGAATTAGTTTGGTTAAGGGTAATTTGCTTTTTGGGATTTCGTTACCACTGTGGGGATCTGCGCCATCAAATAAGGCAATTTCAATTTCGGTGATGGTTTCTGGAAGCGTGAGCTGTTGCGGGGAAACGGTTATGTTTCGTGTTTTGCCATCATCAGGCGTAAATTGCACAATATCGTGTGTCATCACCTGCGCCTTGCCTGTGTGATCAAAAAAATAAATGACCCATTGGATTGCTGTTGTGGATGTGAAGGGATCAGCTGATACAATCTCAAATGAAAAAGCACTATTTGGTGAAAAGCGTAATTTTATAGGTTTTATTGAAATATCCTGCATTTCATACCCCATTGATTTGATCTCTTGTCAAAGCAAACGAACCTGCCCCTAGGGCAAGCAAACTATTTTGGGTAAAATGAGAACCAATAAAAAACACATAAAAACCGCTGTCACATAAACGTTAAGACAGCATCATGTTCATTTTATTCCCGCTTTTTAGCTATATATAAATTTACCTTTTCCACCAATGGTTTTTTTGAGAAGAAACATACGAGTTGTTTCTTATTAAAACAGCATAAAAAAAGCCCCTCACAAAGGAGGGGCCATTTTAATTTCAGTTAAGACTGATGACGCTTAGGCAGCTGATTCAACCGCATCACCTTGAATGTCATCAACCTGTACAGGACCTGAATCCTGACCGCGTGCGTCTTCATCACGATCAACAAGCTCAATCACTGCCATTGGCGCAGCATCACCATAGCGGAAGCCAGCCTTCATGACACGTGCATAACCGCCCTGACGCTCTTCATAGCGTGGGCCAAGCACTTCGAACAACTTCTTGGTTGTTGCTTCACAACGAAGCTTTGAGAATGCCTGACGACGCGCGTGAAGGTCACCACGCTTACCCAATGTGATCAGCTTTTCAACAACAGGACGCAATTCTTTTGCTTTTGGCAAAGTTGTGATGATTTGCTCATGTTTGATCAGAGCCTGTGCCATGTTGCGGAACAGCATCTGACGGTGTTGTGATGTCCGGTTTAGCTTCCGGCCTGCATAACGATGACGCATTTTACTCTCCTACTGGCCCTTAAAAAGGCTCATCCAAACGTTTGGCCAAATCTTCGATATTCTCTGGTGGCCAGTTTTCAACATCCATGCCAAGTTCAAGATTCATGACCTTTAGCACTTCTTTAATTTCATTCAGTGATTTACGACCGAAATTCGGTGTACGCAACATTTCTGATTCTGTCTTTTGCACCAAATCACCAATATAAACGATGTTGTCGTTTTTCAGGCAATTGGCAGAACGCACTGACAATTCCAACTCATCCACCTTGCGAAGAAGATTGCGGTTAAATGGCAATTCTTCCACTTCGGCTTGTGCCACTTCAAGCTGTGGCTCTTCAAAGTTAATGAATGGCTGTAATTGATCTTGCATGATACGTGCCGCATAAGCCACCGCATCTTCAGGTGTGATTGAACCATCTGTTTCAATCGTCAAAAGCAATTTGTCATAATCTGTGATTTGACCAACACGTTCATTTTCCACCTTATAGGCCACTTGGCGAATAGGGCTGAAGATCGCATCAACGGGGATTAGACCAATTGGTGTGTCTTCTGAACGGTTCTGAGAGGCAGGAACATAACCCTTGCCTGTCTCAACCGTTAATTCAATTGCCAGGCTAGCCCCTTTATCAAGGTGGCAGATGACGTGATCTGGGTTCATAATCTCGATGCCAGCGCTTTCAGAAATCATGCCTGCTGTGACGGCCAATGGACCTTCTGCAGCAAGGCGCACTTTCTTAGCACCTTCATGGCTCATCGCAACCGCAACGCCTTTGATGTTCAAAATCAAATCAGTGACGTCTTCACGAACACCTGGAATTGAC
The DNA here is from genome assembly GCA_049889495.1 of Puniceispirillaceae bacterium (SeqCode). Lineage (GTDB taxonomy): Bacteria > Pseudomonadota > Alphaproteobacteria > Puniceispirillales > Puniceispirillaceae > UBA685. The sequence continues at coordinate 3,606 of JBMHDH010000084.1, forward strand.
GAAAATTCATGAACCACGCCCTGAATTTGCACAGCTGTCACAGCGGCACCTTGCAATGAAGATAGCAAAATGCGGCGCAAGCTATTGCCCAAGGTGATACCAAAGCCACGCTCTAAGGGGCTGACTGTGATCACGGCCTGGCGTGGGTTATATTCAGATGATTTAACGCTAATCTGATCAGGCTTTTGCAATTCCTGCCAATTTTTTTCGATCATGGCGTATATCCTTATTCAAAGTTTGTCGTGCGCAATGCCTGACATCAGGCGTTAAGCGCAATTTGCGTCAGCAGATGGTGCCCCAACCGCTAACGCAACCTATCCCCCCGCTTAAATAACAAGCGAAATGATTATACCCGGCGGCGCTTACGCGGGCGGCAACCATTATGCGGAATAGGTGTTACATCTTTGATTGATGTCACTGTAAAACCAACAGACTGCAAGGCACGAAGGGCTGATTCACGTCCTGAACCTGGACCGCGTACTTCAACGTCCAAGCTCTTTACGCCATGTTCAGCTGCTTTTTTGCCAGCATCTTCTGCTGCCATTTGTGACGCAAATGGTGTTGACTTACGAGAGCCTTTAAAGCC
>JBMHDH010000085.1:0-2597 GCA_049889495.1 Puniceispirillaceae bacterium (SeqCode)
AAGGCAGAAGGTGGCGGCACATTCTCGAAAAGAGCCAATGCTGAGGAATTTTCAACAGCGACTGTGAATGTTAATCTAAAGCGTCGTTTTATCTCGCAACTACCGCAAGATATTAACCTCAGCCTTAATCTCTATACACGTGATTACGCAACCTATAATGCTGGTGATTTGGCTACCTTTGGCCTTACCGCGCTTTATAGTGATACATTCTCATCAGGTCTTTTGCGCACCTCTGTGGGGGCAACACGCATCCAAATTGATGATAAACATTATATGAATTCATATGATGGTCGTGTGACCTATCTCCAAAGCTTTAGCAATGGTATTTCGGGCACGCTTGGTGCGTCTATCACACGTCAAGTTGCCAAAGCCAAAAGTGATGGTTCTGGCACAGATAAGACAGGTAACACCAAAAGCCTAACAGCTGGCCTATCACGCGCATTGGGCCCTGGCCGCCTATCCTTTGATTTACGCAATTCAACAGCGCGCGCCACTGATATGAAAAATGCGAAAAAATCAAATGGCGCAACTTTAGCCTATTCAACACAGATTTTCCCAGGCTCAACATCAATCAGTTTTGATTATGCCCGCGACAAATACCGCGCCCTTGATACGGTTTACAGCACAACCAAAATGCGTAAAGACACGACCTCTACTCTGCGCCTGAATTACGTGCTTGGTCTTCAAAGCCTTGCTGCACCAAATGGTTCAGAAGCCTTTATGCAATTTGCCGTTAAATATAGCAGCGCGAAATCGAATATCGCGAACTTCACCAAATATTCAGGTGATGCAAGCGTGACATTCACACAGCCCTTTTAACGCCTATCGCTGTTTTTTACCTAGCCTTTTGACCTTTTAGGCTTAGCTATGGGCTTAAGCTCACGCTTGAGCCTATTCATTTCCAATTTAAAATTCTGCCCAGTGGTCAGCGTGCCAAAGCGGGAGGCATAAATTGCGCTCGCAAGACCAACGGCGCTATGGGCTGCTGTCATGCTGGCAGCTTCAAGCTGGTGACAATAGCGAATAAGGCTCATCCCAGCAGGACGAGGCCCTAACCAAGGCCGCAGCAGTGATTCTAGCTGTCTTTCTGTTTTAGGGCGTTCATCTTTTTTTAATGCGGCGAGGCGCAAAGCCCCAAGAACCACAAATAAAATGGTCACAGCGATAGCGATAATGGCAAGGAACAGGGCAAATCTATCTTCACTAGCCCCTTTCTGCTGGTCATCTGCATTATTATCATCACCATAATTCATAATGGCCAAAGTCACGCGCAAATTCAGCGAGTCAAAGAATTGCGCTGCCTGATAAGCTCTATCCCATAAATTAGGAGCTTCATCATTGGCAATAAGAGCGCGTCCTGAAAATTCAGAGGCGCCAAAATTCACAAGCCCCTGAAAGCGTTGGTCACTCATCCGCATTACAGCCAATGTGGGGTCTAATCTTTGCCAACTGCCATCTTCACGAGCGACCTCAACCCATGCATGTGCATCTGATTGATTAACCAGCCAGAACTCACCAAATTCGTTCCAATCACCGCCAAGATAGCCCACCGCCACATGAGCTGGCACTCCGCCACCGCGCAAAATGGTTGCCATCGCGGTTGCAAAATAGCTGCAATGACCGCGCTTACCTTCAAAGAAAAAGGCATCGCCTGCATCCTTATCTGGATATTGAGATTGCAAATCATAAGTGAATTCACGCGCGAATAAGGCCATGATTTGATCTATGAAAAGCTGTTCATCAGTAAATTCAGCGCGCAGCCTTCTTCCAAAAGACTGAAGCCGCGGATTATCATCACTCAAATCAAGGCTAGTGGGAAAAGCAAATGAGGGCCTTTCACCAATTTGGCTTGTGACTATGGCACTGCGCCCATCAGCAGCCCTGCCCTGCAACGCCTCACCATAGGCATTAAAGCCATAATTATTCACAGCGGCACTTGCTGAATCGGCAGGCCAGCTTGCGATTGGCAAGACAGCTAGATCATGTGTGTCTGTGATAATCTGAAAGCGCAGCTCATCAACTTGGTCTGCTGGCGCAAAACTGTTCACAATCTTTTTCTGCCGCCCTCTTTGCCACTTTGCGCCATCTAGCTGCGAGAGAACATAAACACGCCAATAGCGCGGTGCTGGCTGGTCTTGATTAAGAGGCACAGCGCGGAAAGCCACTTCAGAGCTGGCAAGAAGGTCACTTAATCCACTTGGTGAAAGCGTATCAGTAAGCCCAATTTCAGTGCGCCCTGTATCAAAGCCGGGAATAAAGCCTGTATTAATACGCGGAATGACCGAAAACAGCGCCACAATCACAAAAGCTGCCAAAAAAGAGCCCGTAATAATAGGCGCCCAGCGAACAGTTAGCCTATCGAGGCGAAAGCCTGTAAGCGCCATTGTGAACCATAATAAAAACGCCAATAGCCATGCGACCAATGCAAGCAAAATAAAAAATTGTGTCTGATAGATAAACACCGCACCAACAAGAAAAATTGTCGGAGACAACCCTGCTGGCGAGATATCCTTTGCGATAAGTTTCTGGCTATCAATGCGCCATGTGAAAGCAAGCAATATAACCAAAATCAAAATAAAGAAATCAGCTGACTTAAT
>JBMHDH010000086.1:0-15657 GCA_049889495.1 Puniceispirillaceae bacterium (SeqCode)
TGAACCTGTTCATATGTTGGTTGGCCCTGGCAATGCTTTTGTGGCAGAAGCCAAACGCCAGCTATTTGGCCGTGTTGGTATTGATTTATTTGCTGGCCCGACAGAAACCATGGTGATTGCTGATGAAACTGTGGATGCTGAAATGTGCGCAACTGACCTGCTTGGTCAAGCAGAGCATGGGTATAATTCACCTGCGGTGTTGTTGACAAATTCTGAAAAGCTGGCCCATGAAACCTTATCAGAAATTGACCGAATTTTAGACATTCTGCCAACCGCAGATACCGCGCGTGTCTCTTGGGAAGATTATGGTGAAGTGATTGTCTGTGATACCTATGATGAAATGTTGCAAGTCGCAGATGATATTGCGTCTGAGCATGTTCAAGTCATGACTGATAGAGATGATTGGTTCTTGGAACATATGACTTGCTATGGCGCATTATTCCTTGGCCCACGCACCAATGTGGCCAATGGCGATAAAGTGATTGGCACAAACCATACTTTGCCAACCAAAAAAGCAGGCCGTTACACAGGCGGTCTATGGGTCGGCAAATATCTGAAAACCCATTCTTATCAAAAAATCACAACAGATGAAGCCGCCACAAAAATCGGGGCCTATGCATCGCGTCTTTGCATGCTTGAAGGATTTGTGGGCCATGCTGAGCAAGCCAATGTGCGTGTGCGCCGCTATGGTGGGCAGAATGTGCCTTATGGTGAAGGGGCAGAATAATCATGGATATCCACAACCATCATAAGACGCTGTTTGAACCGTTCCGCTTGGCCTTTTATGAAGGTGATCAAAAAGCCATGCAACATGCCATGGCAGAGCTGTTCGCCCCTGATTGTTTGTTTCGCATGTGTCATCCCTTTGGTGATATCACAGGGCCAGATGCCTATTTCAAAGAGGTATTAAAACCCTTATTTGAGGCTATGCCAGATTTAGAACGCCGTGATTTCATTGTCATGGCTGGCCCAACAGACCGTAATGACCATTGGGTTGGATGTGGTGGTAATTTTATCGGCACCTTTGCGGCACCTTATTTGAATATTCCGCCAACAGGCCATTTATCTCATATGCGTTTTCATGAATTTTATCGTTTTGAAAATGATAAAATTACTGAGATGCAAACCATTTGGGATATTCCTGAATTGATGATGCAAGCTGATGCTTGGCCGCTTGCCCCCTCATTGGGACGTGAATGGGCCATTCCTGGGCCTGCGAGCCAAGATGGCCTTATGACAGGGCCGCGTGATGAAGCTTTGAGCGCGCAATCATGTGCCCATATTGTTGAGATGCTGAATCATATGAAACGCCACCCCGCACAAGGGGGACCAGAGGTGATGGAATTGCCACGGTTCTGGCATGAGCGCATGACATGGTATGGCCCTGCTGGTATTGGCACAGGCAGAGGGGCAAATGGGTTCCGCAATTGGCACCAAATCCCGTTTTTAAATGGCATGCCAGATCGTGGCCAATATGTGGATGAAATCATCTATCATTTCTTTGGCGAAGGCAATTATGCCGCGGTGACAGGCTGGCCAGATATGCTTCAGACACATACCCATGATGGCTGGCTTGGTTTGCCGCCAACAGGGAAAAAATTGGAAATGCGTTCTCTTGATTTCTGGCGCATGGAAAATGGCAAGATCAGAGAAAATTGGGTCACAGTTGATCTGCTGCATGTCTATGACCAGCTGGGTCTTGATGTGTTTGCACGCATGGCAGAATTTAACAAAGCGCGTCATGGTATGGCACAATATAGCCCTCTTTCCTCTGATTAGGGCATCTGATTAGAGGCAACAGACAAGGACAGAAAGTAAGATTATGGCACAATTTCATAGCACGCCGTCTTTTCGCTTAGATGGCAAAAAGGCGCTGGTTACTGGCGGGTCAACAGGCATTGGTTTTGGGTGTGCGTGCGCGCTGGCAGAGGCAGGCGCTGAGACTGTGATTGCTGCTAGAACAAAAACGGCAGTCGATGAGGCGGTGGCTTGTTTGAAAGCAGAAGGCCTGAATGTATCTGGTCTGGTGATGGATGTCGCAGATATTGAAGGCACCAAAGACTTACTGCATGCCAATGGGCCATTTGATGTTGTGTTAAATTGCGCTGGCATTGCACGCCATAAACCAGCATTGGACTCGCAAATTGATGAAGTCAGCCAAGTGATTGATATCAATTTAAAAGGAGCTTATTTCTTGTTGGTCCATGCCGCGCAAATGTTAATTGACGCTGGCAAAGCAGGCAGTCTGATCACCATGTCATCACAGATGGGACAGGTAAGCGGTGTTGATCGGTCTGTCTATAGCGCGACAAAATTTGGTGTCGAAGGTTTCACCAAGGGGATGGCCATTGAATGGGGCCCGCATAAGATTCGCGTGAATACCATTGCCCCAACCTTTGTATTGACCGCCTTGACCAAACCCACTTTTGACCGTCCTGAACGGGCCAAATGGATTTTGGAAAAAATCAAATTGGGCGAAGTGGCCCAAGTCGAAGATATTATGGGCGGGGCCGTTTATTTGGCCTCAGATGCGTCACGCATGGTGACAGGCACCAGCTTGTTAATTGATGGAGGCTGGACAGCAGATTAACGTCATGCCAACTGATCGCGTAACTTCTATTGATGTGGCAAAAGAAGCTGGTGTCAGCCAGTCAGCGGTTAGCCGTGTCTTTTCACAAGGCGGATCAGCCTCGCAAGCCACCATTGATAAAGTGCATGCCGCGGCTGAAAAATTGGGCTATCGGCCGAATATATTGGCGCGGTCCCTGATCACTGGCAAAAGTCGTATCATTGGCGTGATCGTCGCCTATCTTGAAAATTATTTCTATCCTGATGCGATGGAAAAACTATCACGTAACTTGCAAGAACAGGGCTATCATGTGCTGGTGTTTTTGGCGTCAAACACGCAATCAGATATTGATGATGTGGTGCGTGAAATCCTAGATTATCAAGTAGATGGGATTATTATTGCCTCTGTTTCCTTATCATCAAGCCTTTCTGAACAATGCCGCAACGCCAATATCCCAGTGGTGATGTTCAATCGTGTCGATGACAGCCCTTATGCCAGCGCAGTGACATCTGATAATTATAAAGGTGGGTTCGAAGCAGCATGCCATTTGGCAGAATGCGGCCATCAAAAAATTGCCTATATCGCAGGCTGGCCAGGTGCATCAACACAAAGAGACAGAGAAGCTGGCTTTCTGGACGGGCTAGCGCATCATGGTTTGTCTTTATTTGCGCGTGCCATCGGCAATTATGATACCGATATAGCAAAAGAAGCAGCGCGCCAGTTATTTGATGTCACAGATCCTGCAAAACGCCCAGATGCGGTGTTTGTTGGCAATGATCATATGGCGTTCTGTGTTATGGATGTCATCCGCTTTGAATTGGGATTGCGCGTGCCAGATGATGTGTCTGTTATGGGCTATGATGATGCCTCACCAGCCAGCTGGCCAGCTTATTCCCTGACCACCATGCGTCAACGTACCAATTTGATGGTCGAAGCCTGTATTGAAATTTTGATTAACCAAATTGAAACAGGCATTTCTGAACCAGAAGTGACCATTATCGAAAGTCCGTTAATCATCAGAAACAGCACAAAACAAATTGACAGGAGCGTCACATGAAAGGGTTTGACCCAAAATTTTCTGATTTCCCAGATTATATCATCGGCATCACCAAGGAAATTTGGGAAGATCGCAAAATAGCGACATTACATCATTACTATAGTGATGATATCATTGTGCGCTCGCCCGCGAGCATTGTTGTCGGCAATAAAGGGGTGATTGCGGCAACCATGGCGACATTGGCTGAATTTCCAGATAGAACCTTATATGGCGAAGATGTGATTTGGTCTGGCACGCCAGAAGACGGCATGTTGTCATCGCATCGTATTATGTCACATGCCACCCATTCAGGTGATGGGGTTTATGGCAAGGCAAGCGGCACAAAATTGCGGTATCGCATCATTGCCGATTGTCACGCCATCAATAATTGCATCAATGATGAATGGTTAATCAGAGACCAAGGCGCGGTTGTCCGTCAGCTTGGCTGGGATCCGCTTGATTATGCCAGAGATATGATCGAAAATGAAGGCGGCCATCAGACAGCAAGCCGCCCTTTCCATCCCAAAGATGATAGGGTTGGCCCTTATAAAGGGCGCGGCAATGACAATGCCTATGGCGGGCGCTATGCCGATATTTTGACACGCATTATGGGGGCCGATATGGCCGCCATTCCATCTGAATATGACAGAGCCTGTCAGCTGGATTATGCTGGTGGTATTTCAAGCCATAGCCATGATTTGGCTGATCAGTTTTGGATGGGTCTACGTGCCAGCTTTCCTTCTGCCACATTTGAAATCCATCATGTGATTGGCCGTGAAGATGACAAGATGCCGCCGCGCGCGGCCTTACGTTGGTCATTAACAGGCAAACATGATGGCTGGGGCAGCTTTGGCGCACCAACAGGCGCAGAAGTGCATATTATGGGCGCATCTCATGCTGAATTTGGCCCATGGGGTTTACGCCGTGAATTTGCGTTATTCGATGAAACAGCGATATGGAAACAAATCGCACTTCATACAGGGTAAGGACCTTCATCAGCCGCCGCCAAAAAAGATCTAAGGTAAGGGGACAGGAAAAATGAGCCAGATAAAAGCCATCAGAGACCGCATTGTACGTTATGCAGAATTAGTGCCATGCCGTACCGCCTTTATTGACGCCCATACGCCTGGCTCAGATCAAAAAGAAAATTTCACTATTATTGGCGGCGGTGTGTCTGAATCAGCTGATCAGCATGTCCATATCGCAGACACGCCAGGCTTTAACATTGGGGCGGCGGGCCAGCCCCCCTATTGTCGCAATTCCCTTCATACACATCGCACAGCCGAGGTGTTTTTTGTGTTAAGCGGAAAATGGCGGTTTTTTTGGGGCCGTTGGGGTGATGCTGGCGAAGTTGTGTTAAATGAAGGTGATATCATTAATATCCCAACAGGCATTTTCAGAGGTTTTGAGAATATTGGCACAGATTATGGGATGATCATGGCAATCCTTGGCGGTGATGATGCTGGTGGTGGGGTGCTATGGGCCCCGCAAGTGATTGAAGATGCCAAAGATCATGGTTTGATTTTGGGTGAGAATGGCAAACTTTATGACAGCAAAAAAGGCGAAAGCTTGCCAGATGGCATTGCGCCTATGCCTTTGATGGATGAGGCAACGCTCGCCACGATCAGAGAGCCAAGCGTTGATGAATTTGTGCCGCATTATGTGGCGCGTTATTGGGATTTAATGGCAATTTCAAAGACAAAGCCAGCCAATGTGATCTCGGCTGATGGTATCTTGCGTGACAAGCCAGGTTTTGATGTTGAATTTTTGTCACGCGATTCGATCACAAATGACGCTTATCAAACGGATAAGCATGAAATTTTAATGATTGCCAAAGGCCATTGGGAATTAGAAGTTGAAGATGGATCCGTGACGCTTGCCCCTGGTGATGTGGCAGCCATCCCCCCCCATAGCAAACATAAATTATCAGCTGCCATGTCTGGTGAGGCTAGCCTTTATCGTGTATGGTCCAATGATGACCCAGCTGGCCCAACATGGGTTGAATGGCAAAAGGGTGCATAACAAGCACGGGACAAGCACGGGCAAATTAAAAAGGACAATACCAATGTCATCTGTCAAAACCACGCATGTAGGATCTCTGCCAAGAGAGCAAGAAGTTGTTGATCTGATTTTCGCCAGAGAAAATAACCAACCTTATGATCAAGCCACTTTTGATGCGACGATGTCCGCCCATGTTGATCGCACGGTTAAACGCCAAGTTGATGCTGGTATTTCCATTGTCTCTGATGGCGAGACATCCAAGATTTCTTATGCCACCTATGTCAAAGATCGGTACACAGGCTTTTCAGGAGATAGCCCGCGCAATGCGCCAGCTGATTTGTTGGCCTTTCCAAGCTTTCTGCAACGCCAAGCTGATTCTGGGGGCACCCCAACCTATGCGCGGCCCATGTGTACATCAGAGGTGAAAGTCAAAGACCAAAGTGATTTGCATAAGGATATTGCCAATTTGAAAGCGGCGATGGCAAATCACGGGGCAGAGCGCGGCTTTATGAACGCTGCCTCTCCTGGGGTGATTTCTTTATTCTTGGCCAATGATTTTTACCCGACACGCGAAGCCTATCTCGCAGCGTTGGCAGATGCGATGAAAGAAGAATATCGCACCATCATCGAAGCAGGCCTTGATTTGCAACTTGATTGCCCTGATCTGGCATTGTCACGTCATATGCTGTTTCAAGATTTAAGCGATGAAGAATTCGTGAAAATCGCAGATATGCATGTTGAAGCGTTAAATCACGCTCTTGACGGTCTGCCGAAAGAGCACATCAGAGTGCATATTTGCTGGGGTAATTATGAAGGCCCGCATATTTGCGATATTGCAATGGATACGGTCTTTCCGACTTTGATGAACACCCATGCGGGCTATGTGTTGTTTGAGACATCAAACCCACGCCATGCACATGAATGGACCGTTTTTGCGGATCGCAAATCTGAAATTCCAGATGATAAAATTCTGGTGCCAGGTGTTGTCGATAGCACAACCAATTTTGTTGAACATCCTGAATTGGTCGCCCAACGCATCCAACGATTTGTGGATATTGTTGGCAAGGATCGCGTGATTGCAGGCTCTGATTGTGGCTTTGGCACTTTTGCTGGCTATGGGGCTGTTGATCCAGATATTGCCTATGCCAAATTGGCAAGCCTGTCTGAAGGCGCGGCCAAAGTGTAAGGCAGAGACCATCAAAAAAACGCTATCGCTGTGATCGGTTCACAGAATAATTCAATAAAATAACAGGAACCAGCCCTGTCAGCACAATCATCAAAGCTGGCAGGGCAGCTTTGGCAATCATTTCATCTTTGGCAAATTGATAGGTAAAAGTGGCAAATGTTTCAAATTGGAATGGCCGCAATAATAAGGTCATAGGCAATTCTTTCATCACATCCACGAACACAAGCAAAAGGCCTGCCCCCAATGAGGGCGATAAAATCGGCACGACAATTTTCACTGTGGTTTGTTCAAATGACTTGCCCAAAGATTGGCTTGCTTCAAAAACATGGCGTGGCACCCGCCCAAGCCCTGTTTGAATGGCGCCATAGCCCACCGCATGAAAGCGCACCATATAGCCCAACATCAAAGCCAGCAAACCACCACTTAAATAAGGGGCACCAAAGGCGGCAAGGGTTTGATTTAATAAGCCCATGACCCCCAAAACCCCAATCGCCAAGATGGTGCCTGGAATGGCATAGCCTGTTGCGGCAATAAGTGCCAACATACGTGATTTCGGCCCAAGGCGATATTCTGATAGAATGCCAATCACAACGCCAAGCAGGATGATCGCAAAGCCTGCTCCTGCGGCAACGGTTAAATTATTAAATAACATTGTGCCAAATTGATTTGCCACATCATCCCCAATGCCATGGCGCAAAAATGATACTAAAATCCCAACTGGAATGACAAAACCAAGCATAATAGGAAACAAACAAATCAGATATATGCGCCCCATCACGCCTTTAGCGGCTTTGATGCGTGGCACCCCTCTTTGGGTATTTGACATATTTTGAAAAGACCTGCGTGATCTGGCATATAATTCTGTACCAAGCAGACCAATAATCACAATGAAAGCAAACAGCGAAAGCTGGGCCGCGGCAGGCATATTATTCATGCCAAGCCACACATTAAAAATCCCCAAAGTCAGTGTATCAATGGCAAAATAATCAACTGTGCCAAAATCAGATACCACTTCCATCAAAACCAAGGCGAGGCCCGCAAAAATAGCAGGACGCGCCAGCGGCAATCCGACATCAAAAAACACATCACGACCAGAGATCTGTGCCTGTTCAAACAAAGCGCGTGATGTTTGGCGAAAAGCGGTGCGCGCCATCAAATAAATATAAGGGTAGAGTACAGCGGCCATCATCACAATCGCACCGCCCATTGAGCGGATTTCAAAAAACCAATAATCACGTGCGGTTTGAAAGCCAAATAAATCACGAATCAGGGTCTGAATGGGCCCTGCATATTCTAAAAAATCAGTATAGGCATAAGCAATAATATAAGCAGGAATGGCCGCTGGCAGGACCAACAACCAATCAAACAAGGCGCGGCCTTTGAAATCATAACGGCTGACGACCCATGCAGAGGATATGCCAAATAGACTTGCCAAGAGACCAACACCCATCATCAAAATAATGGTGTTGAATAAATAGCCCGCCAGAACCGTTTCAAATAAATGAGCAAATAAGGGCGGTGCAGGTGATACAGCCACCACCGCAATCATCGCAATGGGGCTTAAAAGCAAGACACAAAGGCTTGTTTGGATAAGGCGCCATAGCCATCTCTTGGCACTTCGCTGTGCCGCTGTTCTGCCAACATTTTGCAGATCAGCATTTTGCCGAAACGGAGCGGCATCTTGAGATGGGGATTTGGCCACTATATGTTGCTTCTTCACAATTAATATGACAAGGCTGCTTCCTCGTTATAACGGTCTGCGCGCCAGCCCTGCAACCGATAATGCGAATGATTGTCAAAAAGAGGCAAAAAAAACACCCCGCCAAATGGCAGGGTGTCATAGAGGTGACAATCAAATGATTGCGTAAATTACGCCTCTTGAACCGCTTTCATGAAACGTTCTTTGATCATCACAGGATCATGCTGGATCACTGGCACAGGAATATTGCCTGATTCACATTTTGAAATGATGATTGTCATCTGATCACCTTCAAATGCGGCCTTTACCACATCCGCTGTCTCTTCAGCGCTGCATTCGATGACATTTTCACAACCACAAGCGCGTGCGACTTGTGCCAGATCTGTTTTCTTGCCAGTATAAGTGACCTGATCACCTGTTGAGCCATAAGAGCCATTATCCACAATCAAAAGAATGAAATTTGAAGCTGGGTTATTGGCAATGGTTGGCAAAGTGCCAAAATTCATCAAAACAGACCCATCCCCATCAATGGCCAAAACTTTTTTATCTTGTGCCAAGGCCAAACCAAGGCCAATCGATGAGGCAAGCCCCATGGTGCCAAGCATATAAAAATTCGTTGGCTGATCATCAATCAAATGCATTTCTTGTGATGGCAAACCAATATTGGTGACAACAAGCTTGTCTGAAATAAACGGAACAAGTGTTTTTAAGACGTCTGAGCGGATCATGCGTTTGCTCCTTTCCAGAAGCTGGCATCTGTTAAGATGGCAACAGGCTTACGCGCCATAAAGCAATGCCCCAAAATACCATCTAATTCATTCACATCATCTTTGTGATGGAAATGATAGGTTGGGATACGAAGCTGATTTAACAAATCTTTGGTGTGGACAGCCATTTCCACCTGACAAGCCACTGGTTCACCAACCTCACCGCGATAGCTGATCAGCATTGGCAATGGCATGCGATAAAATTGCGTTAATGTCACAAGCGCATTAATGGTTACACCAATAGCCGTATTTTGCATGATGATCGCAGAACGTTTGCCCCCCATTGTGGCACCAGCGCAAAGGCCGATCCCTTCATCTTCTTTGTTGGAGGGAACGTGAAGAATAGAGCCTTCTTCATCAATTTTATCAAGAACGCCTGCCAGTTGTTTACAAGGCACGGACGTTACAAACTGAATTTGATGTTTCACAAAATCAGCAATGATCTGTTCATTTACAGACATGTTTCACCTTTGGATTATAATTCGACAACCGAGTGAAACATATTTCCCATGGCAAGGACCAGCGAATAATGCCGTATTTGTCGATCAGATGTTATTTTTTACAATTTGAAAAAATTTAGAGCCTGACATCACAGATCTTCAGCTGCTTTTAACGCATAACCCGCCCCTCTGACGGTGCGCAGTAAATCTGATTTTTCTGCATCATTGCCCCGCAAGGCTTTGCGAAGACGGCTGAGATGCACATCCACCGTGCGGTCTTCAACATATATGTCTTCACCCCACACATGATCTAGCAATTGGCTGCGGCTATAGACACGCCCAGGATACGTCATCAACAAAGCCAGAATTTTAAATTCCTTTGGTCCAAGCTTAACCACAACCCCGTCGCGCGACACTCGCATTTCCTGATAATCAATCCGAAGCCCCTGAAATTCACGAATGTCACCTGATGGGGTGCTTGCGGCTTGTTGTTCTGCTTGTTCCTGAACGGGGCCGTTATCTGTCACTGTACGGCGCAACACAGCGCGAATACGGGAAATCAATTCTCTTGGCGAAAACGGTTTTGTAACATAATCATCAGCCCCTGTATCAAGACCAAAGGTTTTATCGCCTTCTTCCCCACGGGCCGAAAGCATAATCACAGGGATAGATGCCATAGTCGCAGAAGCGCGCATCGCCTTACAAACGTCAATGCCAGACATTTCAGGCATCATCCAATCAAGGATAACAATATCTGGTGAGATGCTTTCAACCATCGCCAACGCTTGCTTGCCATGAGAGGCGCGATAGACATCAAAGCCAGCCTTCATCAAATTGAAAGCTAATAATTCCAACTGATTTGGCTCATCATCTGCGATCAGAACTTTCTTGGTCATCACATATACCCTAAATTCTTAATACTCTTACCTGTTGGCAGGTTATCGTTATAATGACTTACCCTTAAAATCAGACAAATCTATCCCACCAAAGGCGGCAGATAAATGGCGAAAGTTGTGGTTTGCCCCAATTGGCTTGTAATCACCATTTCGCCACGGTGACGGTTAATAATATGTTTGACAATGGCAAGTCCTAGACCTGTACCACCTTTTTCCCGAGAGCGCGCTTTATCAACGCGGTAAAAGCGTTCTGTTAACCGCGGAATATGCCGCTCTTCAATGCCTTCGCCAATATTGGATATGGTGCATAGAAATTTGCCATCATCACCTTGTGATAATTCCACAGCGATATCAGTACCCGCAAAACCATATTTCAACGCATTTTCAATCAGATTATGAAACACCTCAGTGATCTCATCTGTATCACCTTGGATGATTGGCAGGCTATCAGGGCTATGGTTGCAATAGCTGATTGTACGATCTTGTTTATGGGCACGGTCTTTCAAATTGGCGATCACAGATTGCATAACAGCATCTAAATTCACACGTTCATCTGGCTGAATATGTTCATCCACCTCGACTCGGGATAGGGAAATCAAATCATCAATTAGCCGAGTCATTCGTTTTGATTCATCATCCATGATCGATAAAAAATGCGCGCGTGTGTCTTCATCAATATCTGGCGTATCTGTCATGGTTTCTATGAAGCCAATCAAACTTGTCAAAGGTGAGCGTAATTCATGAGATACATTGGCCACAAAATCACGACGCACCTTGTCAAGATTGCGTTGCAAAGTCATATCCATGATCAGAACACCAATTTGCGCATTGCCCATATCCCCATAATTAATAGGCGTCATCTTAATACGAAATTGTCTGGTGACTGCTTTTTGATAGGTATAAGCAAATTCATAAACACGCTTTTGGGTTTGAATATTTTCAAAAATATCATCAAGCGCAATGTCTTTTAAGACATCAGATAATTGCCGGTTCACAAGGCCTTTGCCAAATAATTTCGCGGCCATGGCATTGGCAAAAATGATGGTTTGGTTAACATCGACCAACAATAATCCATCATCAAGCATATGACTAAATTGCTCGATATCCGCATGTTGCACAAATGTTGCATTTGTTGCTGAACTTTTATCCAAAACAGCCTGCCGCAATCTGTCATTATAATTCATTACCACAAGGGTTATAAGTCTAATCTGTCAAACTTATCCTGACAAGACTTCTGGCAAGGCTTCTGGCACATCATGATGCTGGTAAAAGATTATGTTTGTTGGGGAGAAAAGCAGTTGATTGTTTCGCAAGACAAGCCTAATTTTTTTACATATCTTTGTTTGTAATACCTTAAATCAAACCATCAAACTTGTTGTGAAACAAAACCTAGAGGGAACGGTAAACATGTCACAAATTGGTCATTATATTTCCGGTCAAATGATGGCTGGCACATCATCACGTGAACAAGATATCTATAACCCTGCCACTGGTGAGGTTTCAAAAACAGTCGCATTGGCCAGCGCAGAAGAGGTAAATAACGCAGTGGCTTGCGCTAAAAAAGCCTGGCCCTCTTGGGCTGCCCAGCCTGTTCTGCGCCGCGCACGCATCATGGATAAATTCAAAAATATCGTGAATGAACGTGCCGCAGAGTTGGCAGAAGCCATCTCAGCTGAACATGGCAAGACCTTAGATGATGCGCTTGGTGAAGTCACAAGAGGCATTGAAGTTGTTGAATTTGCCACATCTGCACCTTCTTTTATGAAAGGCGAGTTTTCAGAAGATGTTGGCACAGGTGTTGACAGCCACATGATCCGCCAGCCTTTGGGCGTGGTGGCAGGCATCACCCCGTTTAATTTTCCAGCCATGGTGCCAATGTGGATGTTCCCTGTTGCCCTTGTCACTGGCAATTGTTTTGTTTTAAAGCCTTCTGAAAGAGATCCATCAGCGTCTCTTTTAATGGCACAATGGTTAAGTGAGGCTGGCGTGCCAGATGGCGTATTTAACGTTGTCCAAGGTGATAAGCTGGCGGTTGATACGCTTTTGGCACATGAGGATATTCGTGCCATCAGCTTTGTTGGTTCAACACCGATTGCCCGCTATATCCACACAACAGGCACAAGCCATGGCAAGCGTGTTCAAGCGCTCGGCGGGGCGAAAAATCATATGGTGATTATGCCAGATGCTGATTTGGATATGGCCGCTTCAGCCTTGATGGGTGCGGCCTATGGGTCAGCTGGCGAACGTTGTATGGCGATTTCTGTGGCTGTGCCTGTGACAGATGCGGTGGCTGATGCGCTGATCGATAAATTAAAGCCGCAAATCGAAGCGTTAAAAGTTGGCCCCTATAGCGATAAAGAAACGGAAATGGGCCCGCTTGTCACACAAGATGCGGTGAAGCGTGTTCATCATTATGTAACAAAAGGCGAAGAGCAAGGCGCAAAAGTCATCGTTGATGGCAGAGGCTATGCGCAAGATAAGCAAGGCTATGAAAATGGCTTTTTTGTTGGCGGCACATTGCTCGATAATGTAACCGAAGAGATGGATTGTTATCGTGATGAGATTTTTGGCCCTGTCTTATCTGTGGTGCGCAAAAATTCCTATCAAGAAGCTGTTGATTTGATCCATGGCCATAATTATGCCAATGGCACAGCGATCTTTACAAGAGATGGTGATGTCGCACGCAATTTTTCCAAAGATATTGAGGTCGGCATGGTGGGGGTGAATGTCCCGATCCCTGTGCCAATGGCCTATCACAGCTTTGGCGGTTGGAAATCATCCATCTTTGGCGAACATCATATGCATGGCATGGAAGGGGTGCGTTTCTATACCAGAATTAAAACCACAACCACCAGATGGCCATCTGGCATGCGCACAGACCCGCAATTCACCATGCCGACTTTGGGCTAGCAAGTGAGCAAACGGAACAAGCTTTTGATTTAAGAAAGCTCTGATTTAAGAAAGCTCTGGCAAATCCCGGAAATGATCAAGCGCTTCTGGATTTGCCAGCGCACCCACATTATTGATCTGTTTACCATGCACAATATCACGCACGGCCAATTCGGTGATTTTACCAGATTTGGTGCGCGGAATATCGGCGACTGATAAAATGATAGCTGGCACATGACGCGGCGTGGCGTTGGTTCTAAGGCGTGTTTTGATTCTGGTAATAAGGGCGTCATCTAGAACATGACCGTCACGCAATTTCACAAATAACACCACCCGCTGATCATGATCATAATCTTGACCAATCACCACAGATTCTAGAATTTCATCAAGCGCTTCGACTTGGCGATAAATCTCGGCTGTACCTATGCGCACCCCGCCTGGATTGAGAGTCGCATCTGAGCGGCCATGGAAAATCATGCCGCCTTCTTCAGTCAAAGACACACAATCGCCATGATGCCACACATTCGCAAAACGCGCGAAATAGGCTTTGTGATAACGACTGCCATCATCATCCTTCCAGAATTTAACAGGCATTGAGGGATGCGCTTTTAAACAAACAAGCTCGCCTTTTTCACCGGTTGCAACCTGTTTGCCATCATCACCATAAACAGCAACATCCATGCCAAGCAGGCGTTTTTGACATTGCCCCCGCCAAATGGGCGCAATCGGCGCACCGCCCACAAAACAGCCAATGATATCGGTGCCGCCTGCGATAGATGCCAAACATAAATCAGCTTTCCAATCACGGTAAATATAGTCAAACCCTTCAGCAGATAAGGGCGAGCCCGTTGAAAATATCATCCGCAAATGGGCCAGCTGAAAGTGATCTTTTGGCACCAAATCAGCCTTGGCACAGGCATCAATATATTTGGCAGATGTCCCGAAATGGGTGATGGATTCCTGTTCAATCAGAGCCACAAATCTGTCTGGAGCAGGATAAAATGGCGAGCCGTCAAACAACACCAAAGACGCGCCGCACATCAAAGCAGAAATAGACCAATTCCACATCATCCAACCACAGGTGGTGAAATAAAACAGCCGATCGCCTTCTTGCATATCACCTTGCAACAGCAATTCTTGCTTATGTTTTAAGGTCACGCCACCAACGGAATGAACGATACATTTTGGCAAACCTGTGGTGCCAGATGAAAACATAATATAAAGCGGGTCTGTAAAATCCATTGGCGCAAAGACCAATTCGGCTGGCTGATAAGGCGCAATAAAATCGTCCCACCATAGGATATTTTCACCCTCTGGCAGGGCAATGCCGCCCGCAAATTCAAACAACACCAAATGCGACACACAAGGCATAGCCGCTTTTAATTCTGCGGCAAGCGGGGCAGATGAAAATGATTTGCCATTATAGGAATAGCCGTCAGCTGATACCAAAATTTTGGGCTCAATTTGCGCCAAGCGATCCATCGCCGCTGAAAACCCAAAATCAGGAGAACAGCTAGACCAAATCGCCCCCAAAGAGGCCGCCGCCAGCATAAAGGCAATGGCTTGTTTGCTATTGGGAACGAGCCCTGCCACACGGTCCCCTTTGGTAACGCCAACTGATTGCAGGGCTTGTTGTAGACGCGAGACTTGGTTGCGCAAATCATCATGAGACCAGCTGGTTCTGGTGCCATCTTCGGTGACTTGGATGATGGCATCTTCGCCGCCTTGATAACGCAACATATTTTCAGCGTAATTCAGGCGCGCATCTGGGAAAAACCCTGCTTTTTGGATGTCATCATCATGGCGATAGGCTGTCGTGCCTTTTTCACCAATAATATCGGCAAAATCCCACACGCTAGACCAAAAGCCATCCAATTCCGCAACAGACCAGTCATGAAGGCTATCATAATCAGAAAATGGTCCTGTTATACCCGCATAGCCTTCTTGTGCGATAAAGGCCATGTAATCTGACAAAAGCGTTGAATTGGCTTGTTCAGCGGTTGGTTGCCATTTCATCTGCGACATCACAGCGTCTCCAGCTAGCGGATTAAAGTTGCCTGATCACCAGCCTTGCTGGCATCAAACAGAAAAGCAATGATCATCAATGCCGCAAAAGACTAGCTGTCTTGATTTTGCAACGCAACCTTTTCAATCGCATAGGCCAATGCCTCATC
>JBMHDH010000087.1:0-17889 GCA_049889495.1 Puniceispirillaceae bacterium (SeqCode)
CGCGTCTATTCAGGACAAAGCCCCAAAGCCATCTTAGCGCAAGATGCTGCGTTTTTATCTGAAATTGGCCTTGATAAGCATTTATCTGCGACGCGCAAAACAGGTCTAGCGGCCATGGTTAGCGCCATTCATGGTGCGGCAACAAGCGCGGTATAGTCAGCGAATAAGATGGAAAAAAACGGCGCGATAATGCCGAGGCTAGATACGATAATCCTAGTCAGGAGCGCGTTCTGCCCGTGGTGTCTTGCCATAAGTTTCACGATAACATTTCGAGAAATGCGAGGCTGAAACAAAGCCGCAGGCCAATGCAACAGATAAAATCGACAAGGATGTCTGGCGCAGCAACTGCCGCGCTCTGGCGAGGCGCAAATTGAGATAATAGCGCGTTGGCGTGGTGGATAAATATTTCCGAAACAAACGTTCTAGCTGGCGCGTCGATAAAGCGGCTTCGAGTGCAAGTCCCGTTTGGGATAAGGGCTCTTCTAGATTGGCTTCCATTAAACCAACAACCGTCAATAATTTTGGATGAGATACCCCAAGACGCGAGCGCAATTCCATACGTTGTCTGTCTGATGGATCTCTTATGCGGTCATGAATAAATTGATCAGACACCTGTGCCGCAATGGCTTGGCCATGAATTTGTGATATCAGATAAAGCATCATATCCAAGGATGCGGTGCCGCCAGAACAGGTGATGTAATTATCATGAATTTCAAATAATTCATTGGTGATTTCTAAATGCGGGAATTCTTCGGCCAACCCATCAATATTTTCCCAATGGATGGTGCATCTTGTTTCATTTAACAAGCCAGCAGATGCCAAAACATAGGTGCCCGTGCAAATCGCGCCGACAACAGCCCCTTGTCTGTCAAGACGCCTTGTCACAGCGAATACGGATTGATCCACATGTTCTTGGATATCAATGCCGCCGCAGATAAAGACCAAGCGGCATTCGCTCAATGTTTCCACAGCAGATGTCACATCCACTTGAACGCCATTTGAGGCAATAACCGCGGCATTATTCGCGCTTGCGATGACCCATTCAAATAACGCCTCGCCAGCCACACGGTTGGCAACGCGCAAGGGTTCAATCGCAGCTGAAAAGGCGATCATCGAAAAATTCGGTACAAGCAAAAAACCAACTTTAATCGTGCCAGCAGATTTGCTTGAAAGAAGTGCATCTTTGATTTTATCGTCTGTAATCACAACTTTATCCCAAAACGAAAGCCCTAATCTTAACAGATAGTAGAAACGAAAAAAAAGAAAAGTAAAAAAACAAAAACCACTGTTTAAATCTTAAAAAAATTATCGCATTTACGACAATGGAAAATAATAAGGTCAATTGTTTTGCTTTGCTATTTGCTAGCATTCTGCTAGGCAGACATCATGCAAGATGACATCATCACATCTATGACCAACGGCCAAGTGAAGCTGCTTCGTTCGCTTCATGAACGCAAATACCGCAAGCAAACTGGCTGGTTTTTGGCTGAAGGCATGCGAATTTGCCGTGAAGCTGTCTCGCTTGGCCATCAGCCTGAAAGGCTGGTTTATGCTGCTAAAAGACGAGATGAGCCAGATACCGCAGATTTGATTGCCGCATGTGAGGCGTCAGGCGGACGTGCCATGGCAGTCACAGAAGATTTATTAGCGCGCATCTCAAGAAAAGATAACCCGCAAATGGTGATCGGCGCATTCCAGCAAGCCTGGCAAAGCCATCAGGTCATAAAGCCAAATCAAGATGAGGTTTGGATCGCGCTAGATCGTATCCGTGACCCTGGTAATTTGGGAACCATCATGCGCACGGCCGATGCGGTGGGGGCCACAGGGGTGATTCTCATTGATGATTGCACAGACCCCTATTCTCTGGAGGCGGTTCGGGCCTCTATGGGGGCGATCTTTAATGTGCGGCTTGTCAGATTATCATCAGATGATTTTATCACCTTTGCCAAAGGGTGGGATGGCCATATTATTGGCACCGCATTGCAGGCCTCTTGTGATTATCGCACAGCCGATTACGCCAAAGCGACCATTATTTTGATGGGCAATGAGCAAGCTGGCCTTCCAGATGATCTTCGTGATGTGACAACACAGCTGATCAGAATGCCGATGCAAGGCCGTTCTGATAGTTTGAATTTGGCAGTGGCAACAGGCATTTCGCTTTATGAATGGTTGCGCCACCGCGTCTGATCCGCCGCGTCTTAAGCAAAAGGTCCAGAAGGGCTGATTTAGCTTGTTTGGTTATGCCATCTAACAAATAACGCTTGGCCAATGGCACGCGGTGATGCTTGGGCCTCGACAATGCCAACTTCCCCAGATGTTAACGCCCCGCCTTTGCCAGCAAGCGCATGTGCCATGGCGCTATGTGTTGCTAGGGTCGATGTGCGAATGGCATAGATTGTTAAAATCATGAAGATCGCATCATCAGATAACAACCCAGCACATTGTGACAATAACGCTGGTAAATCGGTTTCAAGTCGCCATACTTCGCCTTTGGGACCTCTGCCATATTTTGGTGGATCAAGAATAATGCCATCATAGAGATTGCCACGCCGTGCTTCTCTTGCGATAAATTTGCTAACATCATCTGTGATAAAGCGGATGGGGGCCTCAGCTAGGCCAGATAAATCTCTGTTCTCAAAGGCTTGTGTGATGGCTTTTTTGGACGCATCCACATGGGTAACCTCTGCGCCAGCTGCCGCCGCATGAACAGAGGCAACACCTGTATAAGCGAATAAATTCAAAATACGCGGCTTGCGGCCATGGGCTTTTTGAAAGGCCTTGATCGCTTCTGCGCAAAATTGCCAATGGCCTGATTGTTCAGGGAAAAAGGCGAGATGGCGGAATGGTGTGGGGCTGGCATAAAATTTGACATTTTCAAATCCCATCACCCATTTATCTGGCAAATCAGATGATAATTGCCATTTGCCGCCTTTTTCAGGATCATCAGATGATGCCAAAAATCGGCCTGCTGCCTTTTGCCATTGTGCGTGATCAAGGCGCTGCTCCCACATGGCTTGTGGTTCTGGGCGGATGAATAAATAAGGGCCAAAACGCTCTAATTTTAAACCATTGCCGCTATCAAGAAGAGCGTAATCTTGCCAATCATCGCATAAAGCAATCTGACCTGTTGAAAAGCCGAAATCTGTCATGACAGGAGATATCCTTAAAATAAAGTGCAAATGGCAAAGCCATCACATATCTGCGCCACCATGCCCATTAGACAGCGCGCTGGCAAGTAAAACTGGATTAAATTAAAAAATTATGCTAAAGGAGGATTGTATTTAACGATATTTTGCAAAAATATTCTATTTTTTACCTAAAAAGGGCTGGAGCCGCTTGGGCTCTAGATTACATCATGGACCGCATTGATCGCCAAATCCTAACCATTTTACAAAAAGATGCCTCTTTGCCTGTTGCTGATGTGGCGCGCAAGGTTGGTCTGTCTGTGACACCTTGCTGGCGACGCATCCAAAAGATGGAAGAAGATGGCATCATCAGGGGGCGTGTGGCGTTGTTAAGTGCGCCAAAGCTTGGCATGGGCATGAGTGTGTTTGTTGGTATTCGCACTGACCAGCATAATGTGACATGGCTGGAACAATTTGCGACCATTGTGTCTGCTATGCCTGAGGTTGTGGAATTTTACCGCATGTCAGGTGATGTGGATTATTTATTGCGTGTCGTTGTGCCTGATATGGCAAGTTACGATGTGTTTTATAAAAAGCTGATTTCATCTATCAAATTAAAAGATGTCAGCTCTAGCTTTGCCATGGAAGAGATCAAATATACCACCGCTTTGCCTCTGCCTGATGCCACACGAGTAAATGAGGGCAAAACAAATGAGGGGGCTTCATCGTAACAAGGTGCGCCATGCCTCATAGGCAGATTGTTTGGCAAATAGGCGAGACTGGCTATGGTTATAGCAACGCTCTTGCAGCGCCTGCATCGCGCTTTCATCTTCGGCAAGCGAAATGATTTTTTCGGCAAATTCGTCTGGCGCGTCTGCTGAGAGGATTGGTGCGATCTCTCCGTCGCCGAGGCAATGGTGCGCGCCATTTGTCGGGGTTGCCATAATCGCGACAGATTGTGACATGGCTTCTGGAAAGACATAGCCAAATGGCTCATCTAATGATGGCACAATCAATAAGGATATCTGGTCCAGAAATTCGTTAAAATTTGTCCAGCCCAAAAAGGTTACTGGCGCGCCAAGGGCTTGATTTCGGGCTTTTAGCTGTGATTCTAGAGGGCCAGTGCCAGCCAGAAGAAAGCTGATATGCGGGTGGGTTTTTTTAACCAAGGCCGCAATTTCAAGAAAGAGCGCAAAATTCTTTTTGGTGACCATGCGCCCTGCTGCGCCAATGATGACAGGTTGTTTTCGGGGTGATTTTGAAATGGCATCACCTTGGTGATAATGCCCGATCACGCAAATATCTTTCTCATGCCACCCTTGGGCTAGGGCTTTGGCGCGTCCCGCTTGTGTCAGGCAGACCAATTTATCGCATGCCTGAAAGTGATGTGGTTTATCATTATGACATATGCCAATCACTTGTTTGGCCATCTGTTTTAACCCCTTGGCCAAAAACCCATTATGGCATAATGCAATGTCATAATGGGCCTGTGGGGTGGATTTTACCTGTGGGGTGGATAGACGCTTTTGAAAACGCCATTTTGTTGCCCATGGCATATGGCGCATAACCCATCTGTCTCTGTCAGATAATAAGATCGGTGTCAGGCCCATATCTGTAAGGGTATCTGCAAAATCAGATGCGGGTGCTAGCACGGATAATGACAGATCCTCATCATCAGCAAAAAGCGCAATTTGGTCACGAAGCGCGCGCTGGATGCCGCCTGCTTTTCGATCTGAGGTGGCGATAAGAATTCGGATCATAGCTGAATGTAGGTTGCCTTGATTTCGGTATAGGATTCAATCGCAAATTGTGAAGCTTCTCTGCCAAAGCCAGATTGTTTTGAGCCGCCAAATGGCCAATCAGCAGGGATCAAATTATAGGTGTTTACCCATACATTGCCCGCCTCTAATTGATCTGCGACACGATGGGCGCGTGATAAATCAGATGTGATAACACCCGCACCAAGGCCAAATTCGGTATCATTGGCACGCGCAATGGCTTCTTCTTCTGTTTTAAAGGTCAAAACAGACATCACAGGGCCAAAGATTTCTTCTTTGACAATGCGCATATCATCACGGCAATTCGTCATAATGGTTGGGGCAATGAAATTGCCGCCTTCAAAACCTTGTGGCTGTACCGCTTTGCCCCCAACCGCAATTGTGGCACCTTCTTCTTCGCCAATGCGTATGTAATCAAGCACCTTGTTATGATGCGCTTTAGAGATCAAAGCGCCAATTTGCACATCTTCAGACATCGGGTCGCCAATGCGCATTTCACCTGTGCGTTTGACCATCTCGGCAATAATGGCAGGGGCAATGCCGTCTTGGATAAACACTCTTGTGGCGTTTGAACAAACCTCGCCAGCTGTATAAAAATTCGCATCCATCGCTGTTTGAACGGCGGTTTCGAAATCCGCATCATCAAAAATCACCAATGGCGCTTTGCCACCTAGCTCAAGTGTGACTTTTTTCAGGCTGTCTGCTGATTGCTTCATGATCAATTTGCCAGTATCAACCCCGCCTGTTAGCGAGATTTTGGCAATCCCTTTATGCGCGCATAAAGCGGCGCCAATTTCATGATCACCTTGCAATACTTGAAATAGCCCATCTGGCAAGCCCGCCTCTTTCATGATCTCTGCAATCCGATTGGCTGTTAAAGGTGTTTCTTCAGATGGTTTCAGGATAAAAGCATTGCCAGTTGCAAGAGCAGGTGCCGATTTCCAACAAGCGATCTGTGTTGGGTAATTCCATGCCCCGACCCCTGCGCAAACCCCTAACGGCACGCGCTTGGTATAGCCAATCGCATCTGGCCAGCTATGTGAGGTGCCTGTCATGGTCGCACATAATGAGGCAAAAAATGAAAAGGCCTCTGCGCCTGAGGGGACATCTGCGCTAACCGCTTCTGAATATAATTTGCCAACATCTTGTACTTCTAAGCGTGATAATTCGTCATTGGCATCTTGCAAGCCTTGCGCAATGGCGTAAAGAATGTGACTTCTTTCCACATTGCCAAGCGCGGCCCATTTTTTTTGCGCCTCTTTGGCATGACGCACCGCCTCATCAAGCATGGCGTGATCAGCGCGTTCTACCTCGGCAATGGCCTCACCTGTCGCAGGATAATATTTAATGATTGGCGGTTTACCATTTTGGCTAGGGGTTTGCGTGCCGTTAATGATTGAGCGGATAATTTGCATAGCGAGGTGACTTCTTCATGAAATGAAAGCGTGATGTTTGACCTATTTGATTGGCCCTTATTTATGACAGATTTTCTATGTCATTTCTGCTTGCCAATTCTTGTCAAACTATCCATGATTTTAATAAAGTTTGCAAAGCGAAATAATGCCTATCACAAAACAGAAAATCAATTTTCTTTGGTGAAAAGCATTTTGGGGGGAAACAGGAATGACGCAAGATATCATCTTTGATGTCGATATCGCTGAGGCGCGCGCTGACATGGCTGCTTTGTTTCGTTGGACCGCTAGAGAACGGCTTCATGAAGGCATTGCCAATCATTTTTCTATGGCAGTTACCGCTGATGGCCAGCATTTTTTGATGAACCCTTACGGCATTCATTTCTCACAAATCAAAGCCTCAGATTTGTTGCTTCTTGACGCTGGTAAGGCGCCCAATCCTGAAGATGATCCACAAGGGCGGATGGTGGATATCACCGCTTGGGGCATTCATGGTGCGATGCATCGCAATAACCCTGGTGCGCGCGTGATCTTGCATCTTCATTCACCTTATGCGACAGCGTTTTCTTGTTTGAAAGATTTAAGCTTGCCACCGATTGATCAGACCACAGCGCGCTTTTTCAACAGGCTAGCTGTCGATAGCGGCTTTGATGGCATGGGCATTGGCGAAGAAGGCGAACGCCTGTCTCATCTGCTTGGCAATCACCGTATCATGGTGATGGGAAATCATGGCATTATGACAGTCGCGCAAACACCCGCAATTGGTTGGGATTTGATGTATCATATTGAGGTAGGGTGCCGTAATTATATGCTGGCATCTTCGAGTGGCCATGCATTATCTGTGATGACAGATGATGTGGCTGAAAAAACCGCCCAGCAATGGGAGGAATATGAAAATCAGGCCAAATATCATATGGCTGCGATCCGCGATATTCTTGATAAAGAAGAGCCCGATTATGCCAGCTAATGGGCTGGTTACAATAGACTGACTATCTCCCCATTTTCCAAATTATGTTGTAGTTAAGACTGGTGTCCTATGAAATTTGAACGTTTTCCCTCTTTTATCGCCCATCCTGGTTCCTTATCTGAGGCTGTGTCTTATTTTCAAGAGCAAAAAGTGCAACGATTATTTTTACTGGCTGATCCTTTTTTGGTGTCAGCTGGCTTGATTGATGCGTTGCTAGATGCGTTTGCCACAGCGGATATTGATGTCACCTTATTCCATGATTTTACAGGTGAGCCAAAGCTGACCAAGATGGATGACATCATTGCGTTAACACGCGCCAAAAAATGTGATGGGGTGATGGGTATTGGCGGCGGCTCTGCGCTTGATATGGCCAAGATTGTGTCAATCACTTTGGTTGCTGATCGTCCTGCTGATGATTATTGGATGATGGCCCATCCTTTACCGCCCAAAAGCTTGCCATCTATCATGGTGCCCACCACCGCAGGTACAGGTTCAGAGACATGTTCAACAAATATCATTGCCAACAGACAAGGCCATAAAGGGTGGGTTTGGGGCCCTGAAACAAAGCCAGATTTGATTTTATTTGATGCGGAACTTGGCAAAAGCTTGCCAGCTGCTTTAACAGGTTGGTGCGGGATGGATGCCTTTATTCATGCCTTTGAATCATCCACCAATAATTATACACATGATAATGCCAAAGCTTATGGTCATCATGCGTTAACGCTGGCAGTTGATGCCTTACCAAAGGTTTTGGCAAATGGTGAGGATCTTGATGCGCGTCAAGATATGCTGATCGCCTCAGCTTGCGGTGGTGCCGCCATTGATCAGGTTGGCACAGCCATTGCCCATCAAATCAGCCATGCCATGGCAAGTCTTGCGCCGATCCATCATGGTCATGCCACAGCGATTGGCTTTGAAATCACGCTTGGCTGGATCTTGGACGGGGATTTATCTGACAGCGCAATTGCGAATTTCCAACAAGTCGCAGATCTTTTTGGTTTGGCTGATTACAAAGATTTGCCGCAATTTGTGACTGATTTTATGGATCGCTGCCAGATTGACCGTCGCTTACCAGCTTCTTTTGCGAATTTTGATAAAGCAGAATTACTGAAACAGCTTTTGGCAGATCATACCCAGTCAATGCGTAATGCAACCGTGCGTGAAGCTAGCGAAGCTGATTTAGCGCAGATGGTAGAGGCCATTGCCGCCTTGCCAGTGATGCCTTTGGATCATTGACTCTTTTGACCAAATAGCGCAGTTCAGCTATATATAAGCATTAATTGAATAATCATGTGCGATAGGGATCGCGCATCGCTTCATGCTTTAGATCCACCCTAGGAGACCACGCCATGTTTGTGCTATCTAGAAGAATTGGTTTTGTTGCTAATTTATGTCACGCAACGGCTCGGCTTTTTGCTGCTTTAAGTCTTGTCATTTCGGTGAGCCTATCGCAAATGACAGGCTTTGCGTTTGCGCAAACTGGTCGTCCTTTATCTGGTGTGATTGCCGCCACAGATAAGCCGATTACAATCTCTTATGTAAATGAACAAGGTGAGACCATTGGCAGAATTGCTGGGGTAGGTGAGCCGATTTATCTCAATGATGAAATATCAACACCAAATGGCGCGTCTCTTCAGGTGTTGTTGCAAGATCAAACCGTCTTTTCCATTGGCCCTAATTCCACTTTGATTTTTGATGAATTTGTTTTCGACCCCACAGCGGTTGATGAGATGGCTTTGACGGCATCTGTGACCAAGGGCACATTTAAATTTATCTCTGGCAAAGTATCGAAATTAAAGCCTGGGGCAATGAAATTGAAATTGCCAAATGCGACAGCTTCGGTGCGTGGGACATCTGTGGTGGGGCGTGTTGATGAGACAGGTGGTGCTGATTTGGTGTTATTGTCAGGTGCGGTGCAATTACAGCCAGATGCTGCAAGCTTGCCTGTTGATTTGATTCAGCCAGGCTGGGGGGTATCAATCGCCGATACGGGCGTGGCATCAGAGCCAACACCGTTTTCAGCTGAAGATATTGATGACATCATTCAAGAGGTTGAATTTAGCGAGGAAGAAGAAGCGGCAACAGAAGAGGCCGCTGCAACAGATGAGGCTGGCACGGCCGAAGAAGAGGGTGAGGCAGCGCCTGAGACCATTGCAGAAGATAGCGAGGCGGTAGAAACGGTCACAGCTGCGATTGAAGATGCTGGTGGTGAGGTCGCGCCTGAAGAAGTGGTTGCGATTTTGCAAGAATCACAAGGTGATCCCGAAGCAGTGGCAGAAGCGATTGTGAAAGTCATCATTGAAGATCAAATTGAACGTGGTGAGATCAGTTCAGAAGACTTGGCAGCCTTTACGTTATTTGCCACAGGTGAAGATGGCGATGGTGGCCCTGCCTTGCCAGAAGATTTCAAAATTGATGATCTGAATTTGGAAGATGTGAAAGTAGAAGATCTGGCCATTGCTGGGATTGAATTTGAAGCAGGTGATACGCTGGTCGAAGCCTTTTCGTCACGTCTAGAGACAGATGGGTTGGAATTGCCAACATTTGACCGTGCGTCTTTTGAATTGCAACCCACTTTCTTCCAGCCAGAAGATGTTGTGCTGACAACAAAATATGAAATTGAAGATGTGTCAAAATTGGTCTTTGGTGGGTCAGGGGTTGAAACTGACGCGCCAGAAATCGAATTAAGCTTTTTTGATTTGTTGTTTAATGCCGAAGTGATCAATGAAGAATTTAAACGCCGCGAAGCCAGCTTTAGCTTTGAAGGTGATGAGCGGTCTTTTGATGATGGCGAATCTGATGGGTCTGGTACACAGCAAGCTGGCACAGATGTGGGGGCAAATGATGTCGGTAATGAAGGGTCAGGGCCAGTCATTACAACCGAATTTCGGTCAACAGATACAGATGCGCCATCGACACCATCTGCGCCAATTTTGGTATCGCCAACTCGTGGTTTGATTGAAACGAAAGGCCCAACCTTATCGCGTACACCACTTGAAATTAAAGTGCCTGAGGCTGAAAAAGAAGGGGCAGGTGAGACCGAATTGGTGTTGCAACAAATTGTTGATACCAATTTTAAAGAGCCAACGCGCTCAGCCCCTACGCCAGGCTATGATACGCCAGAACAAAAAGAAGAGGTTAGCCGTTCAGAATTTGCAGCTTTTTTGGAGCGCGCACAGCTTGAATATGCCGAAAACAGAGCCGATCCGCTGGCACTTTATAAAGAAGGCCTCGTAGGAGCGCAGTGGCTAACCTATCAATCTGATGGCTCATTAGGCAATACAGATACGTTTGATGGTTTGGTCTCAAGCGCTTATAGCGGCTCTGCCAGATTTTCTGATAGTGTGGCTGTCAAAGATGTGAATACTGGCTTTTCTGCTTTGACCAGCTATGACGTCAAAATCAATTATGGCACCGCAGTGGTATCAGGTAATTTCAAGATCCAAGGAATGACATTAAGCGGCACAAGCTATGTGTCTGAATCAGGGTCTTCCAGCCATAATGAAACCATCTCGACAACGCTTGGCACAAGCACAGCGAAACTGCCAACTACAAATGCATCTGGCGTCATTACAGGTGGGGCAGATGAAAATTCAGATGGGCATCTTGATGTGGGGGAAACAATTGAACAGGTGCGCTTAACAAGTGTGGATTTCCGCAATTCTGCCACAGGTTCAAATGTGACATCAGTGGTGCGCACCCATGTCGATATGTCTGTGGGGTCTGTGATTACGCCTGAGGCTGTTTTAAATGGCAGATTGGGTGAATTTACCATCCAATCAGAAGAGTTCTCAACAACAGGCTGCACCCCAACTTGCGCGTCTTTGACAAAGACAGGTGGTGTGGGTCTGGCAACATCCGTGGTGGCAGCGCAGTAAGCGTGCCATCACTTTTCATCTGTTGTGATAGTAAGATCGGCTTTGGCTGTTCACATTCAGGGCGATAAGGGTGATAAGCTTTTCGTGCTGTGATGGTCCTAGTGACGTGATGGTCCTAGTGACGTGATGGTTTCGTGCGCAGTCCGATATTTGGGGTATCAGGGCGTCCATAACGGCCTTGGCGTTCCCCAAGAGCCTCATCCACCATATCTCTGACCATATCTGGCAAAGTGTCATCAAGCACGTCACGCACGGTCTCGCCAATAAAGGCTACCAAAGCGGGCCCTGCCAGCTGTGTTTTGGCTAAGTCGTCTTTTGGCTCTTCTGCTTGATCATCTGGTGCATCATCCTGTGCCGCTTCTAATTGAGGGGCATTCTCTTCTTTGATTTCACTCTCATTGTCAGCTATCTCTGGCTGATCATTTTGCCCCTGATCCATTTGCGCTTGTGCAACAGCCTCTTTGACATCTGAAAGTTGTTTTGCCAATTCATCATCTGCGGCAGGGCGCGCTTCATCCATTTCAGCCAAGGTGGTGGCTTGCGATTGGTTGTCTTGCGTATCTTCTGCTGTATGCTCTGGCGCATTCAGGGCCTCTAGCGCATCATCTAGTGACACGGATGCGGTGATATCATCTGCGAAAGAGGGGGCATTTGATGGTTGGATATCGCCCCCATCATCTTGCAATGTTGGTACAGGCAGTTCGTGTTCATCTGGTGCATTATTCGCCAAAATCTGATCAATCTCCTCTTCTTCTGAAATGAGATCTTCAATCGGCGGGGTATCTTCTTCGGGGATGCCAAAACGATCTGGGATGGCAAATTCATCTTCAACAAGATTGGTGATGGGATCCTCAGCCTCTAGCTCATCAGCGATAACCTCTTCATTGATGACGTCTTGCGGCATTTCAGGCTGGTTCGCTGTGGTTTCAGCTTCGATTGCTAAAAATTTTGTGGCTTCTGCTTCTTCATACAGATCAGTGATGCGTGTGAATAAGGGGACTTCTTCTTTGGCATGTGCCCGCGCAATATCTTGCGGGGTTTCAAACGCTGGGCTACGCGATTGCAAAAGCCGTTTCGGGGGGCGTAAACGCTCTGCCTCTTCATAAAGCGCTTCAACAACGCCAAAGGCATTATCTAGCTCTAAATCTTGCAAAGATTGGCTTTGTGCAGATTGTTTTGGTGCCACCGGTACTCTCTTAAAACCACAATATAAGGTGTTACGCCTCCTATATTGAACACAATATTTAGGCAAGTCTATTTCTTTTTGCCGTGATCAGAGAATAATTTGTGCTGATAATCTGATAGGAGAAAGCAAAAGGCCTATTTTGATATCAAAAGCTTTTCGGTAAAAACAGCACATCTTTTAGGAATCCTAGTAGCAAGGCCACCTGAATATTGGTACAAATCAAAAAAGGGTAGTTCGCTTGTTACCTGCTTTTTTAAAGATCAGCCAAAAGAGGTTAAAACCTTATGAAACTACTTGTTACGGGAGCCGCTGGGTTTATTGGCTATCATCTTTGCCAGCGTTTATTGGCTGATGGTCATGTGGTTATCGGGCTAGATAATCTGAATGATTATTATGATGTGGCATTAAAACAAGCACGATTGGCACAGCTTGATCACAGCATAGGGTCAAGCAACCAATTCACCTTTATTAAGGCAGATCTGGCAAAGCGAGATGCGATTGAGGCGGTATTTGATCAGCATGAATTTGATTGTGTGATCAATCTAGCGGCGCAAGCTGGCGTGCGCTATTCGATTGAAAATCCGCATAGCTATATTGACAGCAATGTCACAGGCTTTTTGCATATTCTAGAAGGTTGTCGCCATCAAAAAATTGGGCATTTGATTTATGCATCTTCGTCATCGGTTTATGGCCTTGATGAAGCTATGCCTTTTTCAGAAGGCCAGACGACAGACCATCCTATGGCCCTTTATGGTGCCACCAAAAAAGCCAATGAGATGATGGCGCATAGCTATTCTAATCTTTATGATTTGCCCACAACAGGGTTGCGCTTTTTTACAGTTTACGGGCCATGGGGCCGCCCTGATATGGCCTATTTCAGCTTTGTAAGAGATATCATCGAAGGCCGCCCGATTAAGATCTTTAATGAAGGGGCCTTAATGCGTGATTTCACCTATATTGATGATATTGTAGAAGCAATCACAAGATTACTGGCAAAGCCTGCAAGCCCTGCAGATGCCTTTGATAAAGCCGCACCAGACACAGGCACATCAAATAAGCCATATCGTTTGTTTAATATTGGCAATCATGAACCTGTCAAATTGATGGATTTTATCACCACAATTGAACACGCCGTTGGCAAGCAAGCGGTGAAAGAATTTCTGCCGATGCAAGATGGTGATGTGTATGCCACCTTTGCTGATACAAGCCGCTTAAAAGATTGGATAGGCTTTCAGCCCTATACGCCGCTAACCGATGGGATCGGCAAATTCGTAAAATGGTACAAGGATTATTATAATGGGTAAAAAGGGCCAATTACCAACCAGCTGGCAGGCACGATTTGACAGCTTGCAGAACTGGCATAGCCAACGAATTGCGTCTGTTTTCAGCGCGCCATTGCCCATGGGGCGTGCTTTTATCCTTGTGGCAGTGCTAGCCGCCTTATTTGCGGCTATTGCCAATTATCAGGTGCGCCAAGAACAATATCAAATCTGGCAAGATAATCGGCAGGTCACATTCCTTGATGAGACACCGTTATTTTCAACAACAGATGCCTCATTTTTTGTGGGACTGGCAAAACAATATAATGAAACAGGCGATCAGAATGATTTTCAAGCGCGCCGTCTTTATCCTTTTTATGCAAATCAGCTAGATGATGTGCCCGCCAAAGATGGCATGCGTGATTTCCCGCTTTTATCTGTTTTGATTGCGTCCCTATCACCAGATAACAGCACAGAAAGCTTGATGAAAACAGCCAATGCTTTGATACCTGTTTTGGCATTTGTCATGGCATTAGGTGTTTTGTTTGCCTTTGGTGCGGCAGGGTTTTGGTTAGAAGGGGCGGTGGCTGCGATTGGGGCTGGTTTTGCACCGACATTTATGATGCGAAGCGCGATTGGGCGCATTGACACAGATATCTTAAATCTTGGCTTCTTTTATGCCGTGCTTGGCCTGACTATTTTTGCTGGTAGGGCGCAATCTTTGCGTGCCGCCATCATCTGGACAGTGGCTGCGGCTCTGATGATGAATTTATTTTTCTGGTGGTATGACAAAGCCTTCATGGCATGGGGCTTTACCATTGGTCTTGTTTGGTTGTCTTTTATGACAAGCCGCAATTGGCAACGCCCGCTGATCGTTGGTGGTTTGTTTATCGTTCTTTCTGGTCTGATCTTCAGAGATTTAGGCATCAGCACAGATTCTGAATATTTGATTGATGTTGCGGTATCAGGCGCGCTGATTTTCCCAAACACGTTTTCCACGATCACAGAATTACGTGTGGTGCCGTTTGAAGATATTTTAAAAGGCATTACCTCATCTGTTGTGATCGGCACATTGGGTGTGATTGGCATGGCGTTTTTTGCGGTGCGCCATCCCGTCATTGCGGTGGTATTTGGCCCAGCTTCGATTTTCGCCCTTGCCAATTTTCTGGTGGGTAACAGAGCGATTTTCTATTCCGCGCCTATGTTATGGTTTGGGGTGGCCTTTTTGGCAGTGGCAATCATCCGTTATGGCTGGCGGTTTGCCCCTGAAAAGATAAAGCAAATCCCACAAGCAGAATTGCTTGGTATCGCAGCGGTGATCACAGCTTTGATGATCGGCATATCACAGCAAAAAGATATCCGCTCTTATGTGCCAAACCCGTCTTTCCCCAAAGATATGATGCGGGGCTTTGCTGCTATGCAAGGCAATTTGCCAGATGAGGCGGTGGTTGCCACTTGGTGGGATTATGGCTATGCCTCAATGTTGTTTAATGGCTATCGCACATTGCATGATGGCGGTGCGCAAACCACCCCTGTCACGCATTATTTTGCGCGTGCCTTGGTAAGCCATGACCAAAGTGAAACCCATGCGCTGATTTCAAATTTGGCAAAGCATGGGCTTGGCGGCATCCAAGATAATAGTGATGCGGCTGCCAAAGTTGAAGCTTTGTTAACCGCACCAAAGAAAGGCAATGAAGGGCCACCTGTGTTTTTGGTGTTAACAGATCAGATGGCTGGCTGGATTGGGTCAATTTCAAAGCTTGGTTTATGGGACCCGTCAAAAGGCCAGCCGATCAATGTGCCAGGCAATCGGTATGGGCCAAGATTGGCCTATCAAACCTTGCAATGCCGTGGTGGTGAAGCGGCACATCAGGCCATTTGTAATGGCCAAGTGGTTGATTTTAACCTTGGTACCATTGACAATCAGCCTTTGTTGTCACGTTTGTTGCAAACAACAGATGGCAAATTGGTTGAAGGACAAAATTACCCTGGTAAGGGCGGCACGACTTTGATGCTGGCAGAAATCAAGGATAAGGGTGTGATGGTCAAAGCCATGCATAACCATTTGGCGCAATCAAGCTTTCATAAATTGTTCCATCTAGCAGATGTAAACCAAGATTATTTCTCTTTGGTTTATGATGATTATCCCAATGTACGGATTTATGCCCTACGGTAAGGGAATTTGCGGTGCGCTTGAGGCAATGTGCTAGCGTGACCCAAAGCCTGTGAAAATGGTTTTTATGGTTTTAAAAATCACAAGCAAATCAAGCTGAACTGATAGATGCTTAATATAAAAGAGATCATATTTCAGCTTTTCCATGGTCTCTTCTTCCCCTGCGGCATAGCCTTGTGTGACTTGTGCCCAGCCTGTGATGCCAGGCTTTACAATATGGCGTAAGTCATAATTTGGGATTGATTGCGAGAATTCGGCGGCAAAAGTGACCTGTTCAGGGCGCGGGCCAATCAAGCTCATATCCCCTTTTAGCACATTATAAAGCTGTGGCAGCTCATCAATTCTGGTGCGACGCAAAATGGCACCAAGTTTGGTGATGCGTGTGTCGTTCTGAGAGGCAAATTGCGCGCCTTTGCTGTCTGCATTAGATGCCATTGACCGCAATTTATATAAGGTGAATGGCACACTGCCGCGTCCCACCCTTTGTTGGGTAAAAATGGCATTGCCGCGCGATTCCAGCCTGATCAGAAGAATGGCCATGATCAAAATAGGCAAGGTCACGATCAATAATGATAGCGAAAATAACAAGTCAATGGCACGTTTGAAACCAATCACTGGCATAGCGTTATTGCGCAAATTATGAAGATCGAAATCGGCTGAGATATCAACTCTGCCAGATTGGGTTTCTCGAAATTGCTGATAGGTCATAACAGATCCATTTTGCTGTGCAGCAAGCAAATGAATCTTGCGAATATCATCATCATTACCATTGGGATCTATGATGAATAACGACCCCTTATCAAGGGCATGAGGGGCGTTTATATCATAGCGATGCACCGCCACATCATCATCATCAAAGTGACCAGACAGATTTTGATTTTTCGCAATGCATAGCGGCTTTTTATTGCGTTTTTTATCTTTTGCTTCATAACGCAACGCCAATAACAACAATAATGGCAGAGATAACCATATGATCTTGTTTGAATAATCAATGCGGCTGAGGGTGATGATCGCAATGGCTGTGATATGGCATGGCATAAAAATCCATAACATCTGGCCTGGGGCTTGAAAGGCAAAGCTTTTTGATAACCAATGATAAATCAACAGAGAGAAAATTTGCGCCAAACTCACAAGGATAAGGGAGTTCATAACCGTGGCCTGTGATCGCAATGCTAGGTCTTCTGAGGTAAGAAAATGCACCAAAATAGCCGCAGCAATCGCACCGCTTATTGAAATCAATAAATCTGTTATTCCCTGCTTATACATTTGTCTTTACTCTGATATGTTCCGTGCAATGCGGCTGTGATTTCCAAAATTTGGCTTTTAGTAAGGTTTCACAACGACCAACTAGCTTGCCAGGATATTTAGACCATGCTCGAGAAAACTAACGAAGAGCGGGGGAAGAAGCAATAAATTATGGTGCTCGCTTTATCAAGGTCAGGGGAAATTGCTGTCCAAACCATCAAATATTTGCTATGCGATAAGCAGCATGAAGTAAGAGGGTTGCGGTTATGTTCTTAACAGCTAAAATTACGTCAGGGCCCGCTAAGGCCATTGGAACTCTCTGGAAAGATACCGCGCAAGCCTTGTCAGAAATGACAGCTTTTAAAAAATTTGCGATTTATTTTTGGTTTGCAGGCCCTTTTATCCTTTTGATTGAACGCTCCCCTGCTGATGCATGGGTGATCATCATTGATTTGTTGTTTATCATTCATTGTATTCGTGCCAAGCAAACAGATTTTTTCGCTGTGTCTTGGGTGCGTTTTGGCCTGTTGTTTTTAAGCGTGGCTTGCCTTGCTGGCTTGTTGTCTTCGATGCCGCAAACAGCCTTAGCAGAGGCGTTGTTATGGGCGCGTTTTCCTTTATTTGCCATCGCAAGCGCTTTTTGGCTTGGGCGTGATTTTCGTATTTTAAAAATGATGTTTGCCTTAACTGGCATCGCTGTCATGGTGATGTGCGCAATCTCAACAGCCGAATTATTTCTGGTTGGTCAGATTGGCGGGCGCTTGTCTTGGCCCTATGGTGATCTGGTACCTGGAAATTACATCGCTAAGGTGGGGCTTCCAGTATTCGTGTTGGCTATGACCATTGTGAATACCCCGCATCATCCT
>JBMHDH010000088.1:0-4420 GCA_049889495.1 Puniceispirillaceae bacterium (SeqCode)
TTTACCGCCCATTTTTTGGATTCAATCTTATCGCCCATAACCTCAATGGCATGAGAATCAGGGCCAATAAAGACCAAGCCTGCGGCCTCGACCGCTGCTACAAAATCAGAATTTTCAGACAAAAACCCAAAGCCAGGATGAATGGCTTCTGCGCCAGATTGCTTGGCAGCTTCAATGATTTTATCACCACGCAAATAGCTGTCAGCAGAGGCAGCTCCCCCAATATGATAAGCTTCATCTGCAAGACGCACATGCGGTGTGCCAGCATCCGCATCAGAATAAACAGCCACTGTTTGAATGTTCATCCGCTTTGCTGTTTTCAAAATACGGCAAGCAATTTCACCACGATTGGCAATCAGAATTTTTTGAAACATCTTATTATACTCCTAGCCAAGCGTCTTAAAGAGGCAGATTGTCATGTTTTTTGTAAGGGTTGCTGAGCTCTTTATCACGCAACATCATTAAAGCACGCCCAATGCGGCGGCGTGAATTACGCGGCATAATGATATCATCAATATAGCCTCTGCCAGCTGCCACGAATGGGTTGGCAAATTTTTCACGATAATCATCTGTCTTGGCTTTTAAGGCCTCTGGATCATCTGCTTGATCACGGAAAATAATACGTGCAGCACCTTCGGGCCCCATCACCGCGATTTCAGCGCTTGGCCATGCGTAATTCACATCACCGCGCAAATGTTTTGAGGCCATCACATCATAAGCACCACCATAGGCCTTGCGTGTGATCAGCGTGACTTTTGGCACTGTGGCTTCTGCATAGGCATATAATAGCTTGGCCCCTTGCGAGATTATACCGCCCACTTCTTGCGATAGACCTGGCATAAAGCCTGGGACATCCACCAATGTCACCAGCGGAATATTAAAGGCATCACAAAAACGCACAAAACGCGCGGCTTTGCGAGAGGCGTTAATATCAAGACACCCTGCCAGCACAAGCGGCTGGTTGGCCACAACGCCCACTGTTTTGCCTTCGATACGGGCAAACGCACAGATAATATTCGAT
The DNA here is from genome assembly GCA_049889495.1 of Puniceispirillaceae bacterium (SeqCode). Classification (GTDB taxonomy): domain Bacteria; phylum Pseudomonadota; class Alphaproteobacteria; order Puniceispirillales; family Puniceispirillaceae; genus UBA685. The sequence continues at coordinate 1,022 of JBMHDH010000088.1, forward strand.
GCAAAATTTTCATGAATTTCGAAAAATTCACCATCATCAACAAGCTCGGCAATCACAAGCTTCATATCATAAGGCGCATTGGGATTGTCAGGGATGATTTTATCAAGCACATCAGAGGCCCGATCAAGAGGATCATGGCAGGGATAGGACGGCGCATCTTCACGATTTGAAAGTGGCAAATAGGCCATTAATTTGCGTGTGCGCATCAACATTTCCACATCATTGGCAAAAGCACCATGGGCCACCCCAGATGTTTTGCTGTGCATCTTAGCACCGCCCAATTCATCAGCTGTTAACTCTTCATGTGTCACTGTTTTGACCACATCAGGGCCTGTGACAAACATATAGCTTGAGCCTTCAACCATGAAGATAAAATCCGTAATTGCTGGGGAATAGACCGCACCACCTGCACAAGGGCCCATAATCAACGAAATTTGCGGCACCACGCCAGACGCAAGCACGTTGCGTTGGAAGACTTCAGCATACCCCCCAAGAGAGGCAACACCTTCCTGAATTCTGGCACCACCTGAATCATTCAAGCCAATGATCGGGATGCCAGCCTTGATCGCTTGATCCATAATTTTACAGATTTTGGCAGCGTGCGTTTCTGATAAAGAGCCGCCCAGCACTGTAAAATCTTGTGAATATAAAAAGACAGGTCTGCCAGCAATGGTGGCATAGCCAATGACAACGCCATCACCAGGGATCTTATTATTTTCCATCCCAAAATCATGACAGCGATGTTCAACAAACATGTCCCATTCTTCGAATGAGCCAGCATCAACCAATACGTCAATCCGCTCTCTGGCTGTTAACTTGCCTTTTGCATGTTGGGCATCAAGGCGCTTTTGGCCACCCCCCATACGAGCGATGTTACGCTTCTCTTCTAATTTTTGTATGATGTCTGACATGATGTCCCCTTCCCCATCAAATGCATTCAGCGGTTCATTATATCGTACCTGATTACCTAGCGTCAGTTTAAAAGCGATAGATAAGATAACGCGTCTTTTAATTCAGCAGAAATACCGTCTCTGCGTTCAACGGCAAGCTCATCTTTGCCCCATTTTTCTTCTTGATATAATTCATCAAGGAAGGCCAATGCGGAAAATTCATCAAATGACAGCTTGCCATCAAGCGCAGCAAGCGACAATGCCAATGAGCCTGTTAAAGTGGTCAACCGATACAGCACCACAAAATGCCAATCATCAAAAGATGAGATGATGTTATGCAATGCAGGGCCTGTTTCAGCTGATTGTGATTGCGGCATAATGCCTGAAAAATATTGCAAATGAATGTCATAGCGATCCGCAAGCCATGTTGCGATATCGCCCCAAGCATCGCTTTGGCGTTTTGCTAGAACAGGATCTTCATTTGCCGCGCAATGATAGCTGATCAAATCATTAAGACCGTAACGCGTCAATTCATCATCGAGCGTGGCACGCTGGGTGATGACCCTGTCAATAACAGTTGCTGCCAGAGAGAAAACAGGCATGCTCTGAGGTGAGATCATATCCTCTTGGCTGTCAAATTCATCTCTGATGGCATCTGCCACTTTTTTATGCGGAATAGGAAATTCAGCTTTTGCTGGCGTCTTCAGGGCACGCGCATCAAGCATAACAACAAAATTGTGATCTTGTGGCGCAACTGTGACTTTTTTGTAAAATCGTTTGGCCGCTTGATCTGCCATTATTCACCTCGTACCAATTCGTTGAGACTATCTAGCAGATCTGGCATATCTTTTGCAATATGCCGCGCGCCATGCGAACGAAGCATATCATCATCATGATAGCCCCACCCCACACCTACAAAGGCAATTTTGGCGTTTGACGCACAGAGCGCATCATTCACCGTATCACCAATTAACACCGCATCTTCTGGCATCACACCAAAATGATCTATGGCGGCCAAGGCCATGTCAGGTGCGGGTTTAACGGGCACATCATCAGCGGTAAAGCTTACGTCAATCAAGCTGGTCAGCGCATGCGCGTCTAGCATCGCATTAAGCCCATGTCGCCCTTTATTGGTGACAATACCAATCAGCCAGCCGTCATTTGCAAGTGTTTGCAAACCCGCCTTTACCCCTTCAAATAACGGATCAAGCGGTTTATCTTTCATCGCATATTGACGTTTGGCCTCAGCGCGATAGCCATCAAAGATCATTTGCGCTTTAGCCGTATCACCCTTGGCATATACCATACCAGCGTCAAACAGACCTGCACCAATTTGCTGGCGGATGGCCCCTTCATCAGGGATTGCCACCTCTGCTCTTGCACAGGCCAATTGCGTTAATCTGATGATCGAGGCAACGGAATCACATAATGTCCCGTCAAAATCAAATAAGGCCATGCGAAGCATCGTCATGATATCTCAGGTCCCATACAAACAGGTTACAAGACAGGATTGTCAAAGTCAGGCATCGCATCTGGCACCGCACTGCTTAATTCCAGATAACGGCACGCCGATATCAAATGAGGCGGCAAAGGCGCAAATAAGGGCGCTTCATTTGGAAGATGCAGGAATTGCGCATGAAGATGAAGCTGGCGTGCGAAATCCCCGCCAGGATGCGCCTCAGCACCAGCATATTTCCCATCTCCCAGAATAGGCGCATTTTGCGATAATAAATGGACACGTAATTGATGGGTGCGCCCTGTCATTGGTCGCAAGGCCATCAAAGACATCTTTTTGCCATAGCGCGCCAGCGTTAAAAACCGTGTATGCGCAAATTGCCCATCTTCATAATCAGGTGACATTTTCTCTTTGCCCATCGGACCTGATTTCAGCAAAGGCACCTTGATATCCCCTGCATTTGGCAATTGCCCAAGCACAATGGCAAGATAGGATTTTTCAATATCATGCGCTTGAAACGCCGCAGCAAGCTGGCGTGCGGCTTGTGCTGTTTTTGCAACAAGCAATAAGCCAGAGGTATCTTTATCAAGCCGATGCACTAATTTTGGGCGCGCCGCATCGCCATAGGCAGATTGCAATAACCCATCAATATGCCGCCCTGTGCTTGTGCCGCCCTGTACCGCAAGGCCAGCTGGTTTATTCAATGCAATCCAATTTTTGGTCTCTTTGAGGATCAGCGATTCAATAAATGTTTTATCAGCACTGCGTTGCTTCGCAGATTGCGGGACGGGCTCGTTAGGCCTGACTTTAGGGCCCTGATCTGTGTTGTCTGGCTTTGCCATCCAATCAGGTAAGGTCAGGCATTGGCCAGCTTGGCATCTGGTATTTGGCTTTGCTTTGGCCCCATCAAGGCGCATCATCCCAGAGCGCAATGATTTTTCGATCTGAACTTGTTTGATATGGGCAAAACGCCGTCTGATTGCACGATCAAGGCGGCTATCTTGTTCACTATCGGGAATGTAAAAGTCAGCCATATCAGCTAAGCCCTATTTT
>JBMHDH010000089.1:0-38446 GCA_049889495.1 Puniceispirillaceae bacterium (SeqCode)
CCATAGCCGCAATCGCCCCTGCTTCGGCACAGATGCCTTGCGGATAAGCCGCATTTTCGACATTCACACCTGTATGGATAATGCCTTTCTCATCTCTGATGGCGGCACCCACCTGAAATTGCGAATAAGGCGCATAGGCCAATGGCATTGCGGCAAGCGCGGCATCTGCCAATTGCGTTTTTAATGCATCATCGTTCTTTGACATAAGGGACCCCAATGGCCTTTGGTGGTGTGGCAGAACCGATAAAGCCTGCAAGCAAAACCACCGTCATGATATAAGGCAGTGCCAAAATCAAATCTGTTGAAACCTCGCCAATATAAGGCAAAGATACGCCTTGAAGGCGCGCCGCCAACGCATCCAAAAACCCAAACATCAAACAAGCGGCCAAAGCAGGCCCAGGTCGCCATTTGCCAAAAATCATCGCCGCAAGAGCGATATAGCCTTTGCCAGCGGTCATCTCTCTGACAAACCCTGCGCCATGGGCCGTTGATAAATACGCACCTGCAAGGCCTGTTAAAATGCCAGCGATTAACACAGCCTGAAACCGCAAGCCAGATACAGACATGCCAGCTGAATCAACCGCTTCTGGTTTTTCGCCAACCGCCCGCAAACGCAAGCCAAATGATGTTTTAAACACAATATAGCTGGTCACAAAAACAAGCGCGAATGCCAACCAAACAAGCACATTATGACCTGAAATAATTTCTTTATAGATGGTCCCAATCAGCGGCACATGCGCACCAAGCCAATCCGCCAATGGCAAATGGATCGCCCCAAAACGGCTATCCGCAGATAATAGAGGGGTTTGACCACCACGCGCAAAAAACGCAATCCCAAGCGTAACGGTTAAACCAGATGCCAAAATATTAATGGCAAGCCCTGAGATCACCTGATTGCCTTTATGCGTGATGCAAGCAAAGCCATGAAGCAGGCTGAGCAGCACAGACACCATAACAGCCGCCCCAAGTCCCATAAGGGCAGAGCCTGTCACAGCCGCGGTTGCACCAGCGGCAAAAGCCCCCATTAACATCTTGCCTTCTAGCGAGATATCAATGATGCCAGCGCGTTCAGAAAATATTCCTGCCATGGCACATAAAATTAACGGGGTCGCCACACGCAAAGTGGCATCAATGGTCAAGATAAATTGAAGCCATAACTCAGCCATGTTCTGCCCCCTTATTCTTAGGCGTTGTCTCCTGTTGCCTCTTAGGCAAGAACAAGGCCATCATTATCTTTTGCAATGGCGGATTAAACATATAGGCCAAGGCACCAGAAAACAGGATGATCAGACCTTGAATCATGATCACCATCTCTCTTGTGATGGTTTGAAATTCGAAATCAAGCTCTGCCCCACCTTGGTAAAGCGCACCAAATAACAAGCTGGCAAAGATAATGCCAACTGGATGATTGCGTCCCATCAACGCAACAGCGATGCCCGTAAAACCATAGCCAGCTGTGAAATTCAAAATCACCCGATGCTGAACACCCAAAATTTCGTTTAATGCCATCATCCCAGCCAGCGCACCTGAAATGGCCATCGTGATAATGATGATACGCGCAGGCAAATGGCCGCCATAAATGGCTGCCTTTTCGGAAAAGCCTGTGGCGCGGATGGCATAGCCAAGCTTAGAACGCCAGATTAATAACCACACCCCAACACAACATAAAAGGGCGATGATAAAAGAGATATTGAGCGGCGAACGCGCCATATCAATACCAACCAAGCCAGCCAAATAATGGATTTTGGCAAGGCTGACACCATCAGCAAATGATCTGGTTTCTGGTGACATTTGGCCAGGTGACATCAACATGCCAGCAAGCAACCACACCATGATCGAAGCCGCTATGAAATTGAACATAATGGTGGTGATCACAATATGAGAGCCACGTTTGGCTTGTAAATAACCTGGCACCGCCCCCCATAACGCACCAGCCGCCGCTGAGGCTAGAATCGCAATGCTGACAACAACCACCCCTGGCAAGGCCGTATCCAGTAACAGCGCGACCAAACCGATGGCAAGCCCGCCCATGGCCGCTTGCCCTTCGCCGCCAATGTTAAATAACAACGCATGGAAAGCAACCGCGACCGCAAGGCCTGTAAAGATGAAATTGGTTGTGTAATAAAGCGTATAGCCAAACGCCCCTTTATAATAAAAAGCACCCTTAATCATCACACCAAGCGCATGAAAAGGGTTTTCGCCAATCAAGGCAATGATGATGCCAGACACCACAAAGGCCGCAATCAAATTCACAATCGGAAGCAAAATAATATCAATGAAGCGAGATAAGGATTGTGCGCTCATGACACCTGCCTTTCATCAATGCCAGCCATCATCAGACCAAGCTTTGTTTCATCTGCTTCTGCGCTTTCGACGGTGCCGACAACCTCGCCATTATTCATCACCATAATTCGATCAGACAAGCTCAAGATTTCATCCAATTCCACAGATACAACAACCACAGCGCATCCTTTATCACGCAAGGCCAACAATTGATTATGGATAAATTCAATGGCCCCAATATCAACCCCTCTTGTGGGCTGGCCAACAAGCAAGATATCTGGGTTTTTTGAGATTTCACGTGCCAACACAATTTTTTGCTGGTTGCCGCCTGAAAATAAATTTGATTTCAGCAAAGGGGCCAAAGGACGCACATCAAAGCGTGCCATTAAATTCTGGCAATGTTGGGTAATTTTCTTTGGTGATAACCAAAATCCACGCCCAAGATGCGGTTCATCTTCATAGCCAAGAATAGCACTTTCAGCAGCGGTAAATGGCAAAACCATTCCCATGGCGTGTCTGTCCTCTGGCACATGAGCAACACCCATTTGGCGCATTTTCGCAGGGTCACAGGGATGATCTTGATCAACCAGCTGATCTTTGATGATCACCTGCCCTGACTGGGGTGGGGTGATGCCTGATAAGATTTCCAGCAATTCTGACTGGCCATTACCAGACACACCTGCCACGCCCAAAATTTCACCCGCACGAACAGAAAATGAGACATCACGCAAACGCGGCGCACCTTGGCCATCTTGATGAGATAGGTTTTTCACTTCAAGAACGGTTTTGCCTGCCTTTGCTTGTTGTTTATCAAGCTCTAGCAGCACGGAACGGCCGACCATCAAATTAGCCAATTCGGTTGGGGTGGTGGCAGATGTGGCTTTATGCGCGACCATTTGCCCTTGGCGCATGACAGACACCTCATCTGTGATGGCCATAATTTCTTTTAATTTATGCGTGATCAGCAAAATCGTGACACCCTGTTCACGCAAGGTTTTTAGAATTTCAAAAAGCTGTTTGGTTTCTTGCGGGGTCAAAACACCAGTGGGTTCATCCAAAATCAAGATTTCCGCACCACGATAGAGCGTTTTTAAAATTTCCACGCGCTGTTGCAATCCCACAGGCAAATCGCCCACAGGCACATCAAGCGGAACCTCTAGGCCATAACGGCTTGCCAATTCATCAAGGCGCGCTCTGCCAGCGGCCAGTGACGGTGCCAATTTTTGATCAACCTCATAGCCTAGAATCACATTTTCAAGCGCAGTGAAATTCGGCACCAACATGAAATGCTGATGCACCATGCCAATACCAGCGGCAATCGCATCTGATGATGAGGTGATCGAAACAGGCTTGCCATGCAATAACATGTCGCCTGAATCAGCTTGGTAAAAGCCATATAAAATAGAAACAAGCGTCGATTTCCCAGCACCATTTTCACCAATAATGCCATGAATGTGACCTGATTTCACTTTCAGATCGACATGATCATTTGCCAAAACAGGGCCAAAACGCTTTACGATATTGTTTAACATAATAGAAAACGGCGGATGACCGCCGTTTTCGTGATGTGCTTTATCTGTCATAAACCAGACCTTAATAAAGCTTAGTAAGGGCAGTTCATATCAGAGATGAAGTCATGAACAGAGACTTTGCCTGATAGGATATCAGCGCGTGCGGCTTCAACAGCGGCTTTGATATCTGCTGTGATCAATGAGGCGTTATTTTCGTCAACGGCCCAATCAACACCACCTTCGGCAACACCCAAGATGTTCACGCCAGCTGTAAATTCGCCATTCTTTGCATCCATGAATGTTTCATAAGCGGCAACGTCAACGCGCTTTAGCATTGATGTTAGAACAGAACCTGGTGCCAAACCATTTTGGTTTGAATCAACACCGATGGCCAATTTGCCAGCATCAGCAGCGGCTTGGATCACACCTGTGCCTGTGCCACCTGCGGCATGATAGACAACATCAGCGCCACGGTCGATTTGGCTTCTTGTCAATTCTGCGCCTTTGGCTGGGTCATTCCATGCTGACGGTGTTGTGCCTGTCATGTTCTGGAACACTTCCAAATTGGCATCTACAGATTTCACGCCGCCAACATAGCCACATGCAAAACGGCTGATCAGAGGAATATCCATACCACCGACAAAGCCAACTTTACCTGTCTTTGATGCTTTCGCAGCCGCTACACCCACAAGGTATGAACCTTCATGCTCTTTAAAGGCATATTGACGCAGATTTGGAGAATCCAACCATGATACGTCAATGATTGAGAATTGTGTATCTGGGAATTCTGCAGAAACCGCAGCAATCGCATCTGCTTGTGCAAAGCCGATACCCAAAACAACCGTTGCACCACGTTCTGCCATGCGGCGAAGGGCTTGTTCACGCTGTGCTTCGTTTGTGACTTCAAATTCCATCACTTCAATGCCCGTTTCGCTTTGGAAACGCTGGATGCCATTCCAAACACCTTCATTGAATGATTTATCAAATTTACCGCCCATATCATAAACAACAGCTGGCTTAACATCAGCTGCTTGGGCCATGGCAGTCAAGCTGACAGCGCCAAGAGCGACTGCGGCCATTTTCAACATAGATTTCATTTTGGTTCTCCCGTTATTTTAGGCCGATTTCTCTCAGCCTTTGTTGCAGAAACTCTCCTGCGCTTAAATCCGCGTCCAACATCACGTCAGATCTTGGATGTAAAAAGATAGGCATAGAATAGCGTGATTGATTGGCCTGTGCATCAGGATTCACCACGCGATGCGTTGTAGAAGGAAAATAATTTTTCGATGCCAAAGCCAACATGTCGCCATTATTGATGGTAATCATGCCTGCATCACATGAAATTTCATGCCAATTTCCTTGATTATCCTGCGCTTGCAGGCCAGGTTCAGACCCCGCAAGCAATAAGGTAATCAGGTTAATATCTTCATGAGCGGCCGCACGAATAGCCCCTTCTTCAATCTCGTCTTGAAGCGGCGGATAGTGCAAAATACGAAGCAAGCTCATGAGTGATTCGCTCATCATCTCATCAAGCGGCATGGTGAATTGCGATTTCACCTCTTCGGGGGCCTCAGCTTGCAACCAAGATAATAATTCGACGCCTAGGGTTGTTAAATCGCGGTGCAGGGCTCTTGTCTGTTCTTCAAGCGCGTCTGGCACACGGCCCCATTCATAGACATGATAAAATTCTTTTAAATCCTTTGTGGTCTGGCCTTTGGCATTTTCGGACCGAAACGGGAAATAGCCATCTTGATTTTCAGGATCACGCAAATAATCATGCTTGGCATCAGATGCAAAAAAATCGCCCCAAGATTGATAAAATGATGAGATACGATCTGGGGTAATGGGATGGTTGGCAAGCACGGCAAAGCCTGTATTGTGCAAGGATCTGGTTAAGGCCTGACGGGCATCATCTGCCTGATAATCAATTGTTTCAATATTCATGAAAGCATCTCCCTTATTGTGATCTGGCTGCTTTTTGTTTGTCTGCTTGTTTCGACAATGACAAATAAATGCCTTTGACCTTTTCGACATTCACGCCAACAGCAATTTTTACAGCACGCCTATCCAATGTGGCATCGGCAAGCGTTTGCCCAACTGCCTCGCCGTCACAAATCACGCGTAATGGCACATGCCGATAATCAAACAAGGCAGGATCTGTGATGGCAATCACCGCGCAAGGATCATGCAGCACACATAACAACTCTTGATAAATCGTAGCATAAAACCGCGCATAAAATTGTGAAATAACATTGATAAAATGACCGATAGGCCCGCTGTCATCTGCAATGCTTTGATAGTCATCTGGCGTGCAAGTCACTTGCGTGGTGACATCAAGCCCAATCATCACAACATCCCAATCAGCCGCAAACACAATATCAGCGGCATGCGGATCATTCCAGATATTGGCTTCGGCATATTTGGTCACATTGCCAGGTACAAAGGCGGCCCCACCCATAATCACAACCGATTTTACATGCTGAACCAATTCAGGGTCACGCTGTAGGGCAATGGCGATATTGGTTAACGGCCCCACAGGGCATAAGGTAATCTCGCCAGAATGGGCACGGCAGGTCTTAATGATGTAATCTGCAGCATCCATTGCCTCAGGCTTTGTGGCAATCTCTGGTGCGCCAAGATCCCCAAAACCTTCATCACCATGCACATAATAGCTTGGCTCATTGGCAGGTTGGATAAGAGGCGTTGCGGCCCCTTTGGCAACATCTGTTTGGTAATGGGCTTGTTCAGATAACCAGATGGCATTTCTTGTGGCTTGTTCAACATTCACATTGCCGAAAATGCTCGTCAGGCCCACAATCTCAAGCCGCGGATCTGCAAAGGCCATATGAATTGCCATCGCATCATCAATGCCAGGATCTGTATCAATAATAATTTTCTGTTTTTGCGTCATTGATCTGTGGCACCCTTAATGAAGTTCGGCAAGCGTTGGGATAGCATCTGCAGTACCATAGCGAGTGACCTGCATACTAGCTGCCTTAGATGCCAGAGCCATGGCCTCGCGCATCGGTTTTCCCTGTGATAAGCTGGCAAGCACATAGCCTAAATACGTATCCCCTGCCCCTGTGCTATCAAGTGCTTTTACTTTTATAGCTGGCTGATGAAATTTTTCTTTTTGGCCATAATAATCAGCGCCTGCACTGCCTTTTGTGATAATCAAATGCGGCAATTGCCACATCACAGGCGGCTCTTTCAGCGTGTTCTGAATTTCATTTGCTTCAATTTCATTGACGATTAACAAATCAATCAAATCCCACACAGCTAACAGCTTTTTTTTGTCAAACGGCGCGGCTGAATAACAGATTTTCAAACCAGCTTTTTTAGCGTGGCGCAGAAATTCTTCGGTGAGGTTGGTTTCATTTTGTGTTAACGCCCAATCGCCTGTTTGGGCTGTGGCAAGGGCCTGTGATATCATATCAGATGTTATTTGGTGATTGGCACCAGCCATCAAAAGGATTTGATTTTCGCCCGTTTCCTGTTCGATGGTAATCACCGCATGGCCCGTGGGCTCATCAGCGCGCACAACATTGGCTAAATCAACACCTGATGTTGCCATAATGTTAATAAAACTTTCATCCTTTTGATGTATTTTGCCGATATGAATTACTTTGCCACCTGCTCTGGCAATGGCCACTGACTGATTGGCGCCCTTGCCACCAAGGCTTTGGAAAAAAGATGATGCAGCAAGCGTTTCCCCTGCTTGCGGCATATGAGGTACATGATAGAAATAATCCAGATTAATGGAACCAAGATTGTATATGGTCATATCAGTGCTGTATCATTCGGCATCACGTAATCGTTGTTGCCGCCTTTTCTGTTTTTTATCTTCACGCGCATTTAACACGCCATTTAATTTGCCATCTGCCATGCAATTTGGGCATAGACAGGTGCCATCAAGTTGATAATTCAATTTTAAATTTGGGCTCGTCATACACCAGCAATCACCAGCTTCACCTGTTCGGCATCGAAAATCTGTGCCGCATTCACTGCAGATGGTTGGCACATTGCGCGGTGTGTCTTTTGGAACGTTGATTTTGACCATTTTTGTCCAGCCCCCCAATATCGTCATCCCTTAGGGTTAGGTTCAGATGATTTTACATTAAAATCAAGTGCTATTCACCGCCATTTGCTTTTGACCAATTTAACGGGTCATTCAAAAACGCTTCGACCATTGCCACTCTCTCATCGCTAAAGGCAGGATCTGCTTTGATCGCGGCCAGCACATCCCACCAAGTTGCCAGATAATGCAAGCTTACCTTTTCATCAGCAAGCTTTGTCAGAGCGTCTTTGAAAATGTCATAATAAAAGATCACAAAAATATGATTCACATCGGCACCAGCGGTGCGAATGGCATTAATGAAATTCAGCTTTGAGCCGCCATCTGTTGCCAAATCTTCGACCAATAAAATATGTTGGCCGTCTTCGATCAGCCCTTCAATTTGCGCATCACGCCCAAAACCCTTTGGCTTTTTGCGGATATATTGCATCGGCCTATCCATCTCATCTGACATCCATGCGGCAAAGGGAATGCCAGCTGTCTCGCCACCTGCCACAGCATCATAAGGCGCATCAGATGATAATGCGGTCATCATCTTGGCACCTTCTGCCATTAAAAAGCGGCGGATTTCAGGAAACGAAATGATTTTGCGGCAATCAATATAAACAGGGCTGGCTTTGCCAGATGTAAAAATAAAGGGCTTATCTTCTGAAATATGAACGGCTTTGATATCCAGCAGCATTTGCGCCACTTTTTGACCAACATTTGTGACTGTTCCAGACATGATACCCATCCTTCTCTCTATTTGCCCGCATTGTTAAAAAAACAGGCTAAAACCGTGCGTTTTGTTTTTTGCCTTAACGGTTTTTATTTGTATCTCAGCACCACCAAAAAATCCACAAACAACCACCAAGATAATGCCAAATAAGATCACGGTAAAATCAAAGTAAAATTGCCAGATTTACGGCCTGTCTTATGATGATTTTTGTCGCCGTGCCATCAGGGCTGTGCCAGCGATTACGCCAGTTGCGATGATCACAATCATCAAAGTGGCTATGGCATTAATTTCAGGTGTCACACCCAAACGCACTTTGGAAAAAATGACAATTGGCAAGGTGGATGACCCTGGCCCTGACACAAAGCTGGCAATCACCAAATCATCAAAGCTTAAGGTAAAAGTCAAAAGCCACGCTGATACAATCGCAGGGGCAATCAAAGGCAAGGTAATGGTGAAAAAGATAAAAGGTTGTCTTGCGCCCAAATCCATTGCCGCTTCTTCAAGGGCGGTATCAAATTGGCGAAGCCGCGCTTGTATTACCACCGCGGCAAAACACATACCAAAAGTGGCATGGGCAATGATGATGGTATCTAGACCCCGCCCTTGTGGCCAGCCAAGCAATTGTTCCATCGCAATGAACAATAATAATAATGATAACCCCATTACCACTTCAGGGATGACAAGGGGGGCAGAGGCAAGCGCGCTTAACAATAAACGACCCCGAAACCGTCCAAATCGTACAAAACATGCGGCAATCAAAAGGCCAAAAATTGTCGAAAGGCTTGCCGCCACAGCGCCAATTAGCAACGATTTTCCCAAGGCCGCAAGCAAGGCATCATTGCTTAATAACGCGCCATACCATTTCACGGAAAACCCAGCCCAGACAGAGCTTAATTTGCCAGCATTAAAGCTATAGACCATCATCACCACAACAGGGATATATAACAGCAAAAAGCCAAGCACACCGAGCAAGATGAATAATGGGGGAACCTGACGTATCATTTACACAGCCCCCCTTTGTTCTGTGCTATCAGCGCCTTCATCTAGGCGATCAACATGGCGCATATAGATAATTGGGCCAGCCACAATCGCCATCAAAATCAACGCAATGGCCGCCGCCACAGGCCAATCACGATTGCGGAAAAATTCTGTCCATAAAACCTTGCCAAGCATCAGCTGGTCTGGCCCGCCAAGCAAAGCAGGGATCACAAATTCCCCAACTGCGGGGATAAAGACAAGCAAACAGCCTGCGATAATGCCTGGCATGGATAAGGGCAATGTGATGGTACGAAAAATTGTAACCCCATTTGCCCCTAAATCAGCGGCAGCTTCATGAAGGGAATGATCCATGCGCGTCAAGGTCGCATAAAGGGGCAAAATCATCAGCGGCAAATAGGTCAATAACATGCCCATATAAACGGAAAATTCGGTTTGCATCATCGGGATAGGTTCTTCAATCAGCCCCAAAGACATCAAAAGACCATTTACAAACCCATTGGGATTCAAAAGACCGATCAGCGCATACATACGAAGCAAGCTAGAGGTCCAAAAGGGCAATAGAACCAAGATTAGCAAAACCAAACGGCTTTTTTCGTCTGTTCTGGCAATCCAATAGGCCATGGGATAAGCAAATAACAAACATATCACCGTCGAAAAAAAGGCAATGCGAATGGAATTAACCGCTGGCCCGATATAATCATCCGCATAATCAATCAATAATTGGTAATTTTCGAAATTGAAATGGGTGAAAAACCCATCCTTATCAAAGCCCCATAGCGGTTTAAAAGGCGGAATACCGCGACGCGCTTCGGTAAAGGAGACTTGTGCCATTTCAAGCAAAGGCAGAAGAAAAAACACCGACAGCCAGAAAAGCGGTAAGGCAATCACAAGATGCTTGCCATATCGCGAAAGCAAATCAGGCACTATACGCATGTTATCCCCCCTTCCCCAAAAGCCCAAAAATATTTTCAAGTAAAATCATCAGGCAACATCATCAGGCAGCAAGATCACATCTTGCGCATCAAAGCTGGCAACAACCTGTTCACCCGCTTTAAAGTCAGCCTCATCACGGCGTCTGTTTGATAAGACAATTTTCAGCACATCACCCTGTTCGGTTCTTGCTCTGATTTGTGTCACAGATCCCAAATAGCCTAATTCTTCGATGGTAACGATCAGCTGGTTTGGTGCACTGGCTGTGCCACGGTTAAGATTAATTTTCTCTGGTCGCAACGCAATACAGATGCGCTCACCTTTGGCAAAATCAGACTGGATTGGTGCTGTGATGGGGCACGGCCCGTCAATCATCATAGCGGTTTTATCCTGGCTTGTGACTGTGCCATGCAAAAAGCTAACGGTGCCAAGAAAATCAGCCATAAATTTGCTTTGTGGTGCGTTATATAACGCCTTTGGGGTGCCAACTTGCACCAATTTACCTTGGTTCATCACACCAATTTCAGACGATAAAGACATGGCTTCTTCTTGATCATGGGTGACAACAATAAAGGTTGTGCCAAGCTGTTCTTGGATTTTCACAAGTTCAAATCTGGTATCTTCACGTAATTTTTTATCAAGGGCGGCGAGCGGCTCATCAAGCAATAAAACCTTTGGTTTTCGTGCTAAGGCTCTGGCAAGTGCCACCCTTTGCCTTTGGCCGCCAGATAGCTGATCTGGCTTTCGATCTTCTAGGCCGTTCAGCCTGCCTAAAGCCACCATTTCTTGGACACGTTGATCATAATCAGCCCCGCTAATGCCAGCACGGGTCAAGCCATAGCCAATATTCTGTGCAACGCTCATATGCGGAAAAAGCGCATAGCTTTGAAACATATAATTCACAGGACGATCTGCAGGATGGACCCCTGCCATATCAATGCCATCGATTTTGATGGTGCCTGATGTTGGCACTTCGAGACCTGCCAACATGCGCAATAAGGTTGTTTTACCGCAGCCAGAGCCGCCCAAAAGACAAAATAAAGCGCCTGTCTCAATCGATAAAGACAAATGGTCAACGGCAATGAAATCACCAAAATGTTTGGTGATTTCATCTATTTCAATAATGGGTGCCACAGATAAACGAGCCCCTTTGATCAGCCAGATACTTAATTACCAGCGGTGAAACGTGACCAAGTGCGGTTCACGACACGATCTGTTCTGGCATTATAGACAGGCACAACAAACAGATTCTTTTTGGCTTCATCTGTTGGGTAAATGCCAGGGTGGCTTAAGACATCTGGGTCAATCATAGGATTGGCCGCTTCGTTACCGCTGGCATACCATACATAATTGACATTATTTGCTGCCACATCTGGACGCATCATGTAATCAATGAAGGTATAGGCGTTATCGACATTTTTGGCATCAATTGGCAATGCCATCATATCAAACCACATATTGGTGCCTTCTTTTGGAATCACATATTCAATGGCAACACCATTTTCAGCTTCTTCTGCGCGATAGGCCGCTTGGAACGCATCACCTGACCACATAATTGCCGCACATAAATCGCCATTGGCCATATCATTAATGGATTGTGATGAATGGATGTAACGCAAATGCGGGCGTACCGCATTTAATACCGCACCAGCGGCTTCGATATCATCTGCGTTTGTTGAGGTGCCTGATTTACCCAAATAAGCCATCACATTTGGCAAAACATCGGTTGGCGCATCCAAAATTGCCACACCACAATCAGCCAATTTTGACGCATATTTTGGATCTAGCACCAAAGCCCAGCTATCGGTTGGGGCATCATCGCCAAGACGTTCTGCCACCTTGTCCACATTATAGGCCACACCTGTTGTGCCCCACATATAGACAAGACCAGCTTCATCATTGCCAACCATACCATTGGCTTGTGACTGGATTGCCGCATTCTGATTGCCGACATTTTGCAAACGGCTGAGGTCAAGCGTGCCATAAGCCCCTGATTCTAGGCCACGCGCCAAGAAATCAGCTGTTGGCACAACAAGGTCATAGCCAGATGAGCCTGCGAGCATTTTGGCTTCAAGAACTTCGTTTGAATCATACACATCATAGACAACTTTGATGCCTGTTTCGGCTTCAAAATTCGAAATGGTATCTTCGGCGATATAATCTGACCAATTATAAATATTCAGCTCGCCGCTGGCGTTAGCTGAAGACATCCCTGCCGCTGCCAAAATCATAACTGACACAGCGTTAAGTCTCGAAAATTTCATAACTTGTCCCTCCTTTTTGCCACATCGTTTTTCGATGTGTGATTGTTGTTTGGCATGATCAATTTGAACAATGAAACAGACTGCCTGTCTCTGGCGCACATGAAATAGCCGTAAACTTCCCTTTTACTGTAATCACGAAAAGGTGGCATGAAAAATAGTTTTTTCAAAGCTTGGTATTTATTTGGCATTTTGCACGATTTTTTTAAGGCAATGCCAAAATTGAAACCGTCAGATCTGCCTGGGATTAAGCGTCACGTTTGACTGACCAATATATTGGGCGCAACGGATCAAATACCGTGACCACCCCTTCACCAGTTGCCACAGTGTCTTCAAACGTCACTGGATCTTTTGATTTTACCAATGTCATGCTTGTTTCATTGACAGGCAAGCCGTAAAATGCGGGACCATTTAAGCTGGCAAAGCCTTCCAAGCGATCTAGGGCATCTTCATCTTCAAAAACTTGTGCCAAACAGGCCATGGTATTTGGGCTTGTGAAAATGCCAGCACAGCCACATGGTTGAAGTTTTGCAGGATCGGTATGAGGCGCCGAATCTGTGCCCAAGAAAAAGCGCGGATCACCAGATATCGCCGCTTTCACAAGCGCCCTGCGATGTGATTCGCGCTTGGCCACAGGCAAACAATAATAATGCGGCTTAATCCCACCTGCCAAATAGGCATTGCGGTTAATCATCAAATGATGGGTGGTGATGGTCGCGCCAAGCGCACGGCTTGCCTGAGACACATAATCAACCGCTTGCTTGGTCGTGATATGTTCAAAAATAACACGCAAATTTGGCAAACGCCTGCCAAGCGGATCAAGCACGCGGTCAATAAAGACAGACTCACGATCAAAAATATCAATCTCAGGATCTGTGACCTCGCCATGCACACATAAGGGCATGCCAATCTCGGCCATTACCTCTAGCACAGGCATAACTTTTTCAAAATCACGCACCCCGCTTGCTGAATTGGTCGTGGCACCAGCAGGGTATAATTTCACAGCTTGCACAACACCTGATAGATAGCCTGCACGCACATCTTCTGGATCGGTATCTTCTGTTAAATACAACACCATCAAAGGGGTGAAATTCATCCCCTCTGGCAAAGCTGCCATAATTTTTGACCGATAATCATCTGCCATTTTTGTGGTGGTTACAGGTGGCACCAAATTGGGCATAATGATGCCACGCCCAAAATCACGTGCTGTATAGGGCAAAACTGCCTGCATCATTGCGCCATCGCGCAAATGGACATGCCAATCATCTGGCCGTTTTATGGTCAAACTTGTCATCATAACCCTGCTATTATTATTGATTATCAGATGCCTGAATAATATCTGAAACCATATGCGCAGAAACACAAGATAAGGTCCACCCTAAATGACCATGACCTGTGTTATAGAAAATACCCTTTTGTTTGCCGCGGCCAATGCGTGGCATCATATTTGGCATCATCGGACGCAATCCAGCCCAAGGGGTGACATATTCTGTCACAACATCTGGGAAGTTTTTTTCCACCCATTTGGTCAAAGGCGCAATTCTATCAGCGCGAATATTATAATTATAGCCGTTAAATTCCGCTGTGCCAGCGACACGGAAACGATCTGCCCCTAAACGTGAGGTCACAATTTTCGCCTTATCATCAAGCAAGCTGACCCAAGGGGCTGCTTTTTGAGATGCTTCATCTTGCAAATGCACCGTGATAGAATAGCCCTTTACGGGATAGATATTAACCCTGTCACCTGCCATCGCCGCAAGATTACGGCTAAAGACACCTGCGCAAATCACAACCCCATCAAATGACAAGGTTTCCTGATTGCCGTCATCATCCTTGGCGGTAATGGCTGGGCCATCTGATGCGCTGCCAGATTTGGCAGGGGTAAGATTGGTCACCTCTTGATTCCAATGGAAATGCACATCTAGCTGTTCACACGCTTTTGCAAGACCTGTGGCAAATTTGTGAATATCGCCTGTAAAATCAGATTCTGTATAATAGCCACCTATCACATCAGATTTGATGGATGGTTCAATGGCTCTGACTTCATCAGCGGTAAGCCTTGTGCGTGGCAAGCCTGCTTTTTCAAGCATTTTTGTCACATTATGCGCATGGGCAAATTCACCCTGATCATCATAAAAATGCAGAATACCTTGATTCACACGGTTAAATTCAATGCCAGCATCTTCTGCGATTTGTGTCATCACATCACGCGAACGAACAGCCATTTCCGCTGTTTTAATGGTATTGGCTTCATAATTTGGGATATTTGACATAAATTCAAACATCCAGCTGGCCTTATGCCATGATGGTTTTGGGTTTACCAATAAGGGCGCATCTGATTTCATCATCCATTTCAGGCCTTTGAAAATCGTCTGCCATCTGGTCCATACCTCAGCATTTGATGCTGATAATTGGCCTCCATTGGCAAAAGATGTCTCCATCGCGGCATAACGGTTTTTATCATATACCGTGACATCATAGCCTCTTTTTGCCAAAAGATAGGCAGATGACATGCCTGTAATACCTGCGCCAATCACTGCGATTTTTTTCATTGATCTAAGCCCCCAAAGATAACGCATTCAACATAATGATCAGGCTTTGCGTTTTGCAAAAGCCCAATTTGCTTCATGCCTCATCTGTCATGGAACCTGAGAGTTTTTGGCAAAGGGGCAATGTCACCTTTGCTTTTTCCCCGTCGGTGGACCAAACATCTGTGCTTGGCCGCTCTCCAGATTGCCTACCATCTGCGGTTCTTTTGCCTGAGAGTTTCTTGAGGCTTTGCTCCTTCGGCGGCCACTTCTTTTTGCGGCTCTCTCCCTACAGACAGATAACAAGCCTTTATGTGGTATCAAGAAAAACAACTTTTGTCATCTCTTATCGACATGCTGGCTCTTGATTTGGGCCTGTGATACGATAAAGAATGAAACAGGCATTGCCCATTTTTTGATGATTTTGGCCCATGGCAAATAAGCGATTGTAAAACAGATGAGCATTAAAAAAGTCATGATGGTTTTTTCACGCCTATCTGAAAAAGGCATGATTGAAGACATCACTATAGAGCAAATTTTAGAACATGATGTCACAGGTCATCTGGCACGCCTGCCTGAAGATAAATTGCAGCCCTTATTATCCATTGGCGCAACAAAAAGCGGGTGGGGCTTGACGCCGCGCACCCGCACTTATTCAAAATATTGAATAAGAGTTTAAGATAAAAAAAGATCAGATTACTTGGCGCGCTCAACAGCGGCCTTGATCATTTCAGCTGCTTTTTCAGCACCTTCCCAACCTTGCACCTTCACCCATTTAGATTTTTCCAAATCTTTGTAATGTTCAAAGAAGTGGCCAATTTGTTCTAAGACGATTGGCTGAAGATCTGTGACCGTCTTCACATCCTTATAATAAGGATGCAATTTATCAACAGGCACGCATAACAGCTTTTCATCCACGCCTGATTCATCTTCCATCATCAAAACGCCGATAGGACGCGCGGCAATCACACAACCATGAACAATTGGCATAGGTGTCAACACGCACGCATCAATGGGATCACCATCATCAGATAAGGTATGTGGCACAAACCCATAATTCACAGGATAATGCATTGGTGTATGGATAAAACGGTCCACCAATAACGCACCTGAATCCTTATCAACTTCATATTTTACCGGAGCTGACCCTGCTGGGATTTCAATGATGACATTCACATCCTCTGGTGGGTTCTTGCCAATTGAAAGCTTATCAATATTCATATCTGGTCTCTTTTTGACTGTCTGATTAGCCATAGCGATTTGTGCAATCATCGCAAAAGGCATCTCAGATATTAAAAATGTGCCTCTATATGGAGCAAAATGCCACCAGAAATCAAGCCAGAACATAGCCTGCTAAACAACCTATTACCTACGCTTATGCCATTGGATGGTGTTTTCTACTTCCCAAGAATGATATAATATCTAAAGTAGTGATAAAATATGATGCGTGATTTAGGCGGATTAAGATGAAACAAATTGCACAAAAGCTGGCTTGGTATGGCAAAAACAAACGCGCTTTGATCACGCAGGCCTATGATCACTTTGCCACGCAAAAACAAGACGGGTTTGCGCTTGTTGCGGCAACCTTGATTGTGGCCGTGATGTCAGTCGCGGCTATTCCTCTGCTTGGCTTGGTTGGCACATCTCAAGAAAATAACATCAAATTACAGGTGGAATCTTTTTTGAGTGCAGAAGCACGTGAAAATCTAGAATTGGCTGTGTATTTAACGAAATATTCGGGCGGCCAGCCAGGCTATTTCAGCACCACACATAACCCTGATTCGGTTGCGATTGCGCGCGCTTGTGAAAATCGAATTCGCGCCGCAGATGGCAATCTATTATCTTCGACACAAAGCTTGATTTCGCTCAATAATACGGTTGTCAGCCCTGTCACCAGAGTCAATGACCGCACAAGTGCCGCCTTTGTGGTTGATAAAGGCAAGCCCCTAACGCAATCAGATGATGGTGATGATCGCTATCACCGCTATCTTGTCGCAAGCTGTGCGATTGCCACAGGCTATGGCATGGCCCTTTACACAAGCGAATTAGCCAATATTCAGGGCAGTTTCTATACCCTGACATTGAACGAATATTAAAAGAGCCTCTTTCGTTTTATTGCGCGCAGAATTCACGTTGGACCGACAAATCAATGGTGCGTTCATACACCAATGAGTTCAGCGATTCACCTGGTCTGCCACCATATTCGACATAATAACCGCACGGGTCATATTTTTCATTATCCACACAGGGTCTGTTATCTGGCAAATCATTCCATAGGCCTCTGCCCACCGTTGAGCCCACAATCTGCAGATACGGCTCACCATTGCCAGATCCCACATCATTTGGTTCTTGTGATGCCCAATTATGGTAATGCAAAGTCACAGAAGGATCAGTTGACACCGTAATGCGGCGTTTAAAGGCATCAGCTGGTGCCCCTGGGATGGCCACATCATCTGTCAGGGTATAGGTGCCATTATCGACATCAAGGCCCGTGTTGCTGACAGGGCGACCTTCGGCATTCGTCACATTGGTTTGATCCCAAAACCGAATGCCAGCCTCTGGGCTGTTGGCTTCCCATACCCATTGCCCATTGGTGGCGTTATCTGTACCGCCAAGCCAGCCTGCAGGCACCGCGCCTGTTGTTTTGCGGAAACGTTCAATCAAGAAATCATTTTCTTCGGCACTGGTAACGGTTGCAAGATACCCTGCTGTGCCGCAGAAGGTCGACGCATTTGCTGCAGCTTGCGAGGCAGCCCAGCCCACAGTGACCCCATCATTTACTTCGATAAATTCATAGAAATGATATTCATTGTTGATTTTCATCGGCAAATAGCCAAGCGAAATAATGATGTCTTTTTTCGGTGTGTAATCTTCTGTTTTTGGGCGATAAGACAAAGACCGCAAGGTCTTTTCCCATTCTTCAATTTCCACTGAACTGTTATCAGTGGTGAAATAGGTCAGAACACCTGTGGCAGCACTCCATGTGGCATTGATGTTATTTGGCGCATTTGGAATGTTATAATACGTGTTATTATCAGGCCAGAATTGCGCATTGGGAATAAACAGCTCATCTGATAAATTATCATAATCTGTTGCAATATAGGCATAGCCTCTGGAAATCGGACAGCTTGTGACTGATGGTGGTTTATTCAGCACCAAATTCGGATCTGCCAAACAGAAATCTTCATCAAAGAATTTCTTATTCAAAGCCAGCTTTTTCGGCTTTGCATCATAAGATACCCCTGTTCTGCCTTGCCCTGAACGATAGCCATAATTAAACAGCACCCCATTGGCATCTGCGGTGGAACGTTCAAAGAAATCACCGCCTGTTGGACGGACAAAGATATCTTCTGAAACCGTTGTGAATTGTGCAGCATCAGCGGCACTTGTTGGACATTCTTTATGGTCAGTGCGGTGCTTTAAGACATAATTATCATTGCCATCATTGGTTTCATCCACCATGGCAAAGACCTCGCCAATATAGCGTTCATCGGTGGTCGTCACAGTTGGGTTTGTCGCGCTTAAGCCTGTGGCAGTGCCGCTATTGCCTGTGGTATAGCTGTCCGTCACAACATTATTGGTGAGATTATCAAATTCCCAGCGCAACACCTCTTCCATATTAATTGGTAAGGTGCCTTCGGTATAAATCGCAGCGGCATTGCCTGGTGATGCGGCTGTGTTATAGAGCTGTACATCAGCGATTAAGCCACCAAAAAAGGTTGTGTTATCAGCGGTGAAATGATCCCCAATAGAAAAATAATCAGCACTGGTGCCATTATCGACATTCAAAGCGATATTTGGATCAACAAATAAAATCGACCGTGGGAAGCCATCAATATAAACTTTCCAGCTGTTGGAATCCAAAATCCCATTTGGGGTGCTGTTATCATAAGTGGCGACAAGATGGTGCCAGCGTTTGTCATTTAACCCCATCGGATCTGCGACCAAGGCGGTACGCACGCCAAATCGTGTTGCCAATTCCCCCATGGGGGTCATGACAAGCGCAACTGAGGAATTATCAACCGATGAATGACGCCCCCAACGTGCCAATGTTTCAAGGGCGGTATGGGTGGCGTTATCGCGTTTAAACCACATAGACACAGTAAAAGATGATCCCAAGCCTGGACCGCGTGCGGTGGTGGTTGCGATTTTGCCAGAATTATTGACAAAAGAGACCCCTGTTCTGTCAACAGGCTGGCGTTTTAACAATAATAAACATTCCGCATTGTAATTATTCAAATCACCACCAAGTGGCGGCACATAGACAAAATCCAGCAAATCAGCTGTTTTTAATTTTGTGCGAATATAGAGTTCTGCTTGATCAATATCAGAGATCAATTCCACCGATTTTTGCACCCGCACCCTTGTCGATTGCACATAATCCATGATCGAGACAACGCCCACCCCGACAATGGCCATCAGCGTGATTGTCACCATCAATTCCACCAACCCAAAGCCAGAAAAATGCTTGGGCAAGCGATAGCGTCTTAATGTGGCACGAAAAGATTGTAACATGGCTTTATGGTCCGCAACGTCGTGACTGGTTAATATTCAAACGAATGGCCTGAATTTGATTAGAATTGCCTTCGACAAATGGTATGCGCCGAAATTCGATTTCATTTGTAGATGGGTTTAATGCCCTGATATTCCAGCTATTGAGCGTATCATAAAACAGCAATTCAAAGATTGGGTTGCCAAAGGTATAATTGCGCAATTCCACTGGTGTCGTCGATGTATTGGTCACGCGCAATGGCACCACAACCCCGTCGATCGGCTCTTGCCAGCTTGCTTGCGCCCGCAATCTGCCATTATCGCCAATAACCCCTGTATATTCACCAGGGTCATCTGTGAACGTTTGAAGATCATTCACGTCATCTAGATCACGGCCAGGTTCAATATTTGATAGCTCAAATGCCAATCGACAGCGTCTGTCACTATTATCGGAAATGGCTGAGTTTGGCCAAATATCATCAGGCAAATTCAAGGCTTTGAAATTGCTGTTGGTCATCGCATTGCCAGATGAGCGTGAGGCAGCCAATGTGGTTGGTGCGGTGCCTTGATCACAAATACCAGGATAGCCATCTAGCACAAGGAACAAGCTGAAACGGTCTGTCGTATTATTATCAGCATCTTCATATAAGAACACATTGATAGAGCTGTTGCGGTTCCATGCTGTGCCATTATCATATGTCATCAGGCGGCTTGAATATTTCTGATAGGTCACGCCGCTATGAGTGGAGGTGGCGTTACACATACCACCAGACGTAACCTTGGTCTGTGTGCTGTAATCATAACGATGGGCATTGGGACGACAATAGCCGTAAAAATGCGTTGGTGAAGAATTATCAAATACAGAAATCGTGGTCAGGAAAGTCGCTGTTGTTTCATCAAAGAACTTTACAGAGGTCGAATTATCCACATAACCAAGGTCAAAGCGTGTCGCTGTGCCATTCACAATACCGCCGCAATTTGGCGTGACATCAACCGAGATCGAGTGGGCAGAACGACGAGAGCCTGAACGAACCACAATCGAGATGCTGTCATCACCAAAATAGCCATCTGGCGAACGATAGAAAAAGTCTCTTATTGCTTCTTTTAATTGACCAAATGTACCAGAGATTGTCACAGCAGAGCTGTTGTCGCCCACCACAGTTGCGCCATTATAATCACTGATGGTGATGCGCGCATCGGTTAAACTTGTGGTCAGTGTTAACACCCCATTATCGGTATCTGATAAAGAGGCCAATGCCATGCCTGTTTCGGCTGTGGCAACCGCAGATTGGGCAGACATCATATCAGGGCCTGTTAACGCCAAACCGACTGTCTTGCCTGTTGGGTTGTCAATCAATGATGTATTGTACCGATTGGCATCAACACCGCTATAGGCCACAAAGCGCGGGAAAATAATCTCTGATCCCGCTGCCACTTGTACGGCATTGGCGGCATTTAAACATTGCGCATCAGCAACGCTTAAGACCGCTGTCTGGCCTGCAACGACGGTTGCATTATCCATCGGGGTTGTGGCGGTACAAAGCGCGCCGACATTTTCAACACCAAAGGAAATAGGCACATCATTATGAAGCAATTCATTCATAACTTGTGCCAAGGTCAGGTTATCAGCCGCCCCTTCTGGCACCGTGACACAATCAGAAGCAAAGCTGATGGTGCCACTTGTTTCACTTGTCGCGGCCGCTAGGCGACATTTGGCAGAAACCGCATTTTCCGCATAGCGTTTTTCATAGCCCATAAGCGTGCGGTAATTCACATCTGTTGTGGAAAAAGCAGGGTCAGAATTGGTGTAATCTGATACGTCTTTTGACACGGCCAAACCAGAGCCTGGGACAGTTTCATCATAAGAGATGAAATCTTCATAAAGATAAGCGCCAAGCGCATCTTCTGATTGCTGATCTGTTAAATCATTGCGTGATGATAATAAGGTTGTCTCGGTGTTTGACAACACGCCAAACACACCCACAGCGGCAACAGCCAACACCGTCATGGCAACAAGCAATTCCACGGTAGAAATGCCCGCTAGCCGCGTTGGCAATAGGGCAAGGCCACCGCGTTGATTAGATAAAACCTTTGAAAACCCTACCAAAAGAAGATGAAACCGCGTCATAAAACCATCACATACATAAAAAGCCTTTAGCAAAGAGTTGCCAATTGCCATCGCCAAGTCAAGATTGCGCATAGGATATATGCACCTTATTGACTTTTACATGGCTTAGCCTGATTTGTCTTTAGCCAAAAAGTACCTTGGTCTGTGACGTGTGCATTCTGCGTTTAATAATACAGCATCACCACATGTTTGGCTTCGGCAAAGAACAACCACCGTTCAAAGAACAACCCCACCAATGTCGCAGCCAACGCCAGCATCAGGGCCATTGTTGAAAAAGGCAAGCTGACAAGCAAGATCAGCGGCAAAACCGCGCCAATCGCCAATGCCAATAAACGCAAAGTGCGCGCATGTTTGCGACCAATTTGAAAGCCCATCTCATGCTGAAGATAATTTTCAGACGTATGGGGCGGCATCAAAGGTTGCACCTTACCAAGATGACCAAGGCCCGTGGCACTTTCTCTGGTGCTTTGTTCTGTTGTCACGCCCGCAACCTGCCACCAAACAATTTTAACAGCCCAAGCACCGACCAATGCCCAACAGGCCGCAAAAGCAAGCCCCGCAGATGGCGTGCCCATCATCGCCGATAATGCCGCAACACCGACAAGCCCGCTTGCAATACCAAATGCCAAATAGCTGATGGAAGTCAGCGGATGGTGCCAGCGTGCCACTGTTTTCAAAGACGCATAAATCATCGCGGTGCAATAAATGGTAAATAATGCCAGACCAGCAACCAAAATATTGGCCCATAAGGGTGGTTGGCCAACAAAATAATCATAAGCAAACCAGCCACAAACCGCATCAAGCGTGATAATCGCAAGCACACCTTCGCGGCTAAGCCAGCTTGACCGCCATTGAGTCAAAGCGCGCCATGCCCGCTCGGGATGCCCCAAATGGAAGGTAGATGACAATAAACCAGCCCCTGAAAAAACAAGGATGGTTCCTAGCACAAGCAAGCTATGTGCCATGCCATCAAAAGCAAGAAGGCCAAGAGATACCAAAGCTGCTAGGCCAAAGCCAAAGCCTGACATGACCGTAAAGAAAATAATTGAAAAAGCAGGACGCATTACGCACCTCCAGACATTTTATCTAATGCGCCATCAACCCATTTCCAAAAGCCTGTAGGCTCTGTGGCTTCGGCCATGGCCACTAAAGACGCTGAGGCATCTTCGGCGATGTTGCGTTCGCGTGGCATCAAATATTGATTCACAGGCTTTGTGCCCTGTTCTGGCATCAAATCCACACCGCCTCTGGCAGCGACCAATAATGAGACGTCAGAATTGGGGTCCCCTAAATCACCGAAATGACGCGCATTTGTTGGACATGTGCGCACACAAGCAGGTTGCCTGTCTTCTTCTGGCAGATTGTCATTATAAATACGATCCACACAAAGAGTGCATTTCTTCATCACCTGTTCTGCAGGATCCATCTCTCTTGCGCCATAAGGGCAAGACCACGCACATAAACCGCACCCAATGCACCAATCTTCATTGACAAGCACAATGCCATCTTCGGCCCGTTTATAGGATGCGCCAGTCGGGCAAACCGTAACGCAAGGCGCGTCTTCACAATGCAAACATGATTTTGGGAAATGCACTGTACGCGAAATCGCAGGGCCTGTGGATGGATTTGTCTCTTGCGGGGTGACTTCATAGCTGTGAACACGGTTCAGCCATGACCCTGACGGGGCCGCACCATAGGCATCTTCATCAGCCAATGGCGCCCCATAACCAGAGGTGTTCCATTCTTTACAATTCACAACGCAGGCATGACAACCCACACAAATATCAAGATCAATAACCAGCCCTAATTTGATAGCTGATGGTTCTGGAAGTGATGTCATGATTTATCCCTCGCAGCAGATGTCCATTTTAGACCATAACGGACGGTGTCTTCAGTTTGTGGCATATTTGGCAGAGTGGCCGGCGATTCAAATTGTGGCAGGCTGGCCAGATGGGCTGGCGGATCTGCTTTTTCAATGCGTACTTTCAAATCATACCACGCGGCCTGACCTGTGATCGGGTCTGAATTTGACCAGCGCAACCCATCACCCTTTGGCGGCAATAATTCATGGATCAAATGATTAAGCAAAAAGCCTTTATTTGATTCAGGCGCATCATCTGACAGACGCCATGCCCCTTTCTTTTTGCCAATCGCATTCCATGTCCAGACGGTGTGTTTATTGACGCCTTTCATGACGATAATCGGCACTGTGATGGTGCCATGATGTGATGTCAATTTGGCCCAATCACCATCCGATAAATCATGTTCTGCGCCCAATTCATCTGAGATGAATAACGGGTTATAGCCATGAATTTGACGAAGCCATGCATTTTGTGACCCCCAGCTGTGATACATCGCCATCGGACGTTGTGTCAGCGCAAAAACAGGGAAGTCTGCTTCATCAACCAATTCTGCTTCAAATGGTTCATACCAACTTGGCAAAGGGGTAAAACAAGCCTGATATTGCGCACGCAAATGTTCGGGCGGCTGATGTGCCCCATGGCCTTCAGCGGCCAATTTAAATTTTTGCAAGACTTCTGAATAAATCTGGAAATCATAAGGTTGCGGGCTGTCATAAAAGCCCATTTCAACAGCAAAATCCTGATAGGCCACATTGGCATGTTTAAAGAAACGGGCTTCTTCTGGCAGATCATGATGCCAGAAACCGCCATTTTCAATATAGCGATCCAGCTGATCGCGATTTGGCTCTCCGCGACCAGCGGATGTGCCATCTTCGCCGCGGAAACCAGCCAACGGCCCAATACCAGGCTTTCTTTGGTGATTGATAATGTAATCACCATAATCTTTGAATTTGGCTGTGCCATCGTCATTGGTCATGCCTGGCAAGCCAAGACGTGCCCCGATATCAAGCAAAACAGATTGGAAGCCTCTGACATCTCTGTCTGGTGGACAGACTGGCCAGCGAATGGCATCAGCCACAGCGTCAGGTTCACAAATCGGACGATCCAACAGTGAGATACAATCATGACGTTCTAGATAGGTGGTATCAGGCAAAATAATATCCGCATAATCCACCATCTCTGAGGCATAGGCATCAGAATAAATGATCTTTGGGATCTTATAGCTCCCATCTTCATTTTTGCCTGTCAGCATATCAATCATACCAGAGGTATTCATCGATGAATTCCACGCCATATTCGCCATATACATAAACAGCATATCAACAGGATAAGGATCACCTGCATAAGCATTTGATATCACCATATGCATCAGGCCATGGGCGGAAAGCGGGGCATCCCAAGAATAAGCTTTATCAATGCGAAGTGGATTACCATCCCCATCAATGATCAGATCTTCTGGCCCCATCACATAGCCAAGTGGCGCACCTTTTAGCGGCGTATTTGGTGCCACCTCGTCGGTTTTGCCAGCAGGCTTTGGATGAATTTCAGCAGGCTTTGGATAAGGGGGCTTAAAACGGAAACCGCCTGGCACCTCAACGGATCCTAATAATAATTGCAAGACATGTAACGCACGGCAGGTCTGGAACCCGTTTGAATGCGCGGAAATACCGCGCATCGCATGCATTGCCACAGGCCGACCAATCATCTTTTCATGTTTGGTGCCTTTCCAATCAGTCCAAGGCTGATCAATGACAACTTCTTTTTCAAAGGCCGCCTTTGCCAAGGTCGCGGCAAATTGGCGAATGCGCGGTGCTGAAATCCCTGTTTTATCAGCCACATTTTCAGGGGCATAATCATCTTTTAAATAGGCTTGTGTCATCAGCTTGAAAACAGGAACAGCTGTGCCGCCAGATTTCAATGTGACCTCTTTGGTCAAATCTGGTTGTACGCCCTTGCTATGGGCAGGCACAGGCTGGCCTGTGGCACGGTCAATGATTTGTGTCTCGCCATCATCATTGCGCCAGAACAAGCCATGATCGCTCGCACCTTCATTTTGAATCACCAGCCATGGCGCATTGGTATAACGTGTCAAATAGCCAATATCGATTTTGCCAGCGATCATCAATTCGCGTATCACCGACAAGATGAACAAGCCATCCATGCCAGGGGTGATGCCATACCAATCATCTGAAACGGCGGCGTAACCTGTTTGAACAGGGTTGACAGATAACACCTTCACACCGCGCTTTTTCAGCTTGCCAAGACCCATTTTAATCGGGTTGGAATCATGATCTTCTGCGACCCCAAAAAGCACATAACATTCCGTGCGTTCCCAATCAGCTGAACCAAATTCCCAAAAGGCACCGCCAAGCGTATAGATCCCGCCAGCCGCCATATTGACGGAACAAAAGCCACCATGCGCTGCAAAATTTGGGGTGCCAAATTGTGTTGCCCACCAGCCTGTTAAAGCTTGTGATTGGTCACGGCCTGTGAAAAAGGCTAATTTGCGCGGATCATTGGCTCTGATTTTTGCCAGATCATCAGCAACCTCTGTGAGCGCTTCGTCCCAGCTGATGGCTTCAAACTGACCAGACCCTCTTTCGCCCACACGGCGCAATGGTGTGGTCAGGCGCGCGGGTGAATAATGCTGCATGATCCCAGCAGACCCTTTGGCACATAACACGCCTTGATTGACAGGATGATCTTTATTGCCTTCGATATAGCGAACTTCGCCATCGCGCATATGCACATTAATACCGCAACGGCATGCGCACATATAACAGGTGGTTTTCTTAACCTCATCATTCACCTTTGGTGATGGTTCAACATGCGGCTGTTTCATCTTATTTCAAGGCCTCTTTTTTTATCAAACTGAAAAACGCTAGCGATCTGATTTGCCAATAATGGCACCAAGCGCAATGGATGCCAATCTGGCAGGCGCTGGATCAGATCGGCTGGTTAAAATAATTGGCAAACGCCCACCCATCACAAGACCAGCGGCACTGCCACCACCAACCCAAACAAGTGATTTAAATAACGCATTGCCAGATACGATATCTGGCATGATCAAACCATTGGCCATGCCAGCCACTTGGCTATCTGTGATTTGTTTTTGCACGGCCGCTTGCGGGGCAATGGCCAAATCTAGGGATAAGGGCCCTTCATAATCAGCCGCCGCATCTTGCGCGCGGCATGCCGCAGCAATCTCTTGGGCTTCCCCAGAAGATGGCACAGACTCAATCACAGATTCTGTGGCAGAAATGACGGCGATTTTCGGACGATCAATATCCAATGCACGTGCCAATTTCGCCACATTCAAAGCGGCTGCAATGCGGGTCTCATTATTCGGCGCCACATTCACCGCGCCATCTGAAATCATCAACGGCAAGCCGCCATCTGGCGGGAACATGGCAAAGACATGAACCATGCGTTGGCCCGTGCGCATACCTGCATCACGATGCACCAAACCGCCCATAAAGACATCGGTATGAAGCTGGCCTTTGACAAAGCCGCGCACCACATCCTCTTTGGCAAGCGCAATCGCCGTATCAATCGCCTGTTTTTCACCAGACGTATCATGGATCACACAGCCTTCAAGAAATAATTCTTGCGCCAAAGCAATGTCATGGATCTCACCTGCCTCACCAATCAGATGTGGCACAACAAGGCCTGCATCTCTGGCTTGCACTGCTGATTCAATCACGGAATCAGACGTGGCGCGCACAAATGCCATCGGCACAGGCTGGCCACCAGATGCAAGCATCAACAACCAGTCAGGACAAATGGCACTTTTGTCAGACAAAAAAGATGACGGTAAATAAGATGATGGTGAAATGGCCAAAGCCCCCCCTAAAACCAAATTAAAATGCGTGATCTTATCGCTAGATCACGTCCTAGATCACATCTTTATAACCAAGCCCTATCATAGAACAATGCTAGCACGGTTATTTATTGTGAGACATCTCATCAATGTCGCATTCATTTTCCATCTATCACCCTGCTTGCCCAGAGCCAGATGGCAATCAAAATGGGTCCAGTCTGAAATTTCTTATGATTATGCCTGTGATGGTGCCATATCGGTTAAGATTTCAGATAATTTCGCAATGCCTTCTGGAATTTTTTCACTATCGATAGAGGAATAAGCCACACGGAAATAATTTAGCGGCGGATCATCTGGCGAGAAAAACACATCCCCTGGTTCAATCAACACGCCTTTTTCAGCTGCTTTTTCGGCAAGGATGCGAGAATCCAGCCAGTCAGGGCCCTTGATCCAAAAACTGGTGCCACCAAAATGAGATGCGGTCTGTTCAAACGCAGATTGTTGTTCCAGTGCCGCTTGCAAGGTTTCACGGCGCACCGCCAAATGACGGCGCAACCGACGCAATTGTGCTTCATAATGCCCAAGTGCCAGAAAATAAGCGGCCGTGCGTTGGGTATGACCTGGGGGATGACGCAAGATTAAGTGGCGTAATCGTCTGGCTTCATCAGATAAGGTTTTGGACGCGACCAAATAACCAAGCCGCAACCCTGGGAATAAGGATTTTGACAAAGACCCCACATAAATCACATGACCCGAATCATCCAAAGATTTCAGCGCAGGTGATGGCTTTTCAATGAAATTCATTTCAAATTCATAATCATCTTCAAGGATCAAGAAATCATATTTATTTGCCAAAGCCAGCAAATCATGGCGGCGCTTCAGTGACATCGTGGTGGTGGTGGGACATTGATGGGACGGGGTAATGCAAACAATATCAGCTTGGGATAACACCGCTTCATCCAAAATCATGCCTTCTTCATCAAGTGGCAAGGCCATGATGTTATCTGTGCGGCGTGCAATAATATCACGCAAATCAGGATAAGAGGGCTCTTCGATAACCACTGTTTTTGTGTCATCGATTAATAATTGCGCCACAAGATATAACGCATTTTGCGCCCCTAATGTGACAAGCAATTGATCTGAGCTGACCTGAATGCCGCGGCGTGGCAAAGAACGTGAACAAATATAATTGACCAGCATCGGATCATCATGAAAGCCAAAATCACCAACGGTATTGCCAAAATCACGCAAACCTAGGGCTTGTCTAGAACAATCACGCCATTGCGAATGCGCAAATAAGGTGCTGTCTGTTTGGCCGTAAATAAAGGGGTATTCATATTCGCGCCAATTCAACGGTTTGCTAACTTGGCGAATAGTAGATGGCTGTGAGATTAATTTGGTGTGCCAATCCACCTGATCATCATGTAAGGCGGCGTCATCGGGCGAATCAGACATTTCCAATCGGCCAACAGGGGCCGCAGCACTGACCACATAGCCAGAACGAGGGCGCGCTTCGATATATTCGATATCCATCAAGGCTTGATAGGCCAGATTTACCGTGTTGCGTGACACTGATAATTGTGTGGATAGCGCCCGTGAAGATGGCAATTTATCACCAGGCAGCAAAATCCGCTTTAAAATCGCCTCAACAAAAATCTGGCGGATTTGCATCTGAAGAGATGTCTTTGCAAGAGGATCAAGTGTGAAGATCAACTTTTCAATCATCTTACCTCTCCTCACAATAGTTTGTGCCCTATTGCATATGTCCTAATTGGCATGTGATAGGCGTCCTTCTTTTGTCATACCGCTTATTACGGGAGCCGCAAAGCATAAACTGGCACCAATCAATCACATTTCTGGCTCTATCCCATCATGCAAAATTCTACCACGGTGACATCTGGAATTGATGGTCGGGGTGTGTAAGAGCCGTTACGGTACGGTATGCCTGTTTTTTGCAAATCAGTCATATGGCGTTGCGGCTAGTCAATGCCCCCCCATTACAACAATTGCAATGATAGATATTGCAACATTGAAAGAGGATTTGAAGCAATGCCTTTTGACGTAAATTCACTTGAAAGCCACTGGATGCCTTTCAGCCCAAACCGTGACTTTAAAAAAGAGCCGCGTCTTGTTGTTAAATCTGAAGGCATGTATTGCTGGGATTATAAAGGCGGCCAAGTTATTGATGGGTCATCAGCCTTGTTCACAACCCCATGTGGTCATGGACGCAAAGAAATCGCCGAAGCGGTTTACAAGCAGATGTCAACAAATGACTATATCCCGCATTTCTCTTTGGGCCACCCTGGGTCATTCGAATTATCAGAAATGGTGACACGCCTGTTGCCTGATTCGCTGAACCATATCTTTTTCACAAATTCAGGGTCTGAATCAGTTGATACAGCCATTAAGATCGTTTTGGCCTATCAGCGTGCCAGAGGCGAAGCACAGCGTAACCGTTTGGTAAGCCGCGAGCGTGCCTATCATGGCGTGAATATGGGCGGCGTGTCTTTGGCAGGTATGGTGAAAAACCGTGAAACATTCGGTTTGACTTTGCCAAACATTCACATGATTCGCCACACATGGACAGAAGAGCAGCGTTTCTCAAAAGGCCAGCCTTTGACAGGTGCAGAAATGGCTGATGATTTGGAGCGTATCGCTATGAATTTCGGTGGCGGCACAATTGGTGCGGTCTTTATTGAGCCTGTGGCGGGTTCAACAGGCACATTGGTTCCGCCAGTTGGCTATTTAGAGCGTGTGCGTGAAATTTGTGACAAATATGGCATGTTGCTTGTGTTTGATGAAGTGATCACAGGGTTCGGTCGTATGGGCAGAGCCTTTGCCACAGACAGATTCGGCGTTGTGCCAGATATGATCACCATGGCCAAAGCCATCACCAACGGATCAATCCCCATGGGCGGTGTGGCTGTCAGCGATGAGATTTATGACACAGTGACCAATGCCGCTCCTGAAGGTGCCATTGAATTCTTCCATGGCTATACCTATTCAGCGCACCCTGCCGCTTGTGCGGCTGGCATTGCGACTCAAAAAATCTATCAAGAAGAAGGTCTGTTTGACCGCGCAGCTGAGATGGAAGATTACTTCCTTGAAGGTGTCTGGTCATTGAAAGATCACCCGCTTGTGTATGATTTGCGCGGCATTGGCATGATGGCAACGGTTGAAGTGCATCCTGGTGCTGCCCCAGGGGCACGCGGTGGCCAATTGCAAAAAGACATGTTCTGGAATGGGTTGCATGTGAAATGGACAGGCGACAATGCGATCTTGGCACCAGCCTTTATTGCAGAACGTCATCACATTGATGAAATCATCGACAAATTCCGCAAGACATTAGATCAGCATCTATAAGATGCTGACGCTGGCGTTCAGTCAGGCGATTGCCAAAATGAGGCAAAATAAAAAGATTAGCACAGGATGATCACTTATGATCCTGTGCTTTTAATCGGGGAAAAATAAGGCGAAGACTGTCAGGAAAATAGCACCAAAAATCGGTCATCTTTCAGTTGCGTCAAAAGCTTTTCTCTGCACATACTCAAATAGTATAAAAGTTTTTATAAGGGAGGAACTCATGAAAAACTTGCTACGTTCTGTTGTTGCTGGTGCAGCATTATTGACAGGCACAACATCATTGGCCACAGCGGCTGATGAAGTAAATGTTGCATTCTTCTTGGAATGGGCAACACCAAACCAAATCGCAAAAGTCGACAAAGCTTATGACGACGCCATGGGTGTTGACGTAAACTGGACTGATTTCGGCACTGGCGTTGCAATGACAGAAGCCATGTTGGCAGGCGATATCGACATTGCTTACTCACAAGGCCTAGCGCCATTCGTAACTGCCATTCAGCAAGGCGCGCCTCTAAAGATGGTTGGTGTTGCTGTTGTTTATGAAGCCAATGATTGCTTCGTTGCAAACAACCTAGGCATTTCATCAGCAAACGCATCTGAACTAGAAGGCGCAACTGTTGCTGTTCCATTGAACACAATGGCTGACTTCTCATTCAGAAAGCAAATGGCAGCATTGGGTGTCGATATATCAACAATGACAATTGTTGACCAAGCACCAGCTGATGGCGCGGTATCATTGGCTGATGGTTCAGTTGCTATGGCATGTATCTTTGGTGGTAACTCAGCAGCAGCAGCTGGCGAAGTTGGTACACCAATCATGTCAACACAGGAAAAGACAGATGCTGGCATCGGTTCATTTGACGTGATTTCAGTGACTGAAAAGTTCGCAACTGAAAACCCAGATCTTCTTCGCACTTTCCTAGAAGTCACAGAAGAAGCAAACGCAGCATGGGTTGCATCAGACGCACAAATTGCAAAAGTTGCAGCAGACGCTGGTATGTCAGCTGACAGAACACGCGCTCAGATGGCTGGCTTTATGTTCCCATCAGCAGCTGAACAAGCCGCTGATTACTTCGGCAATAACGGCATTGCAGCCTCAGCCGCAGAATCACTTGGTCAGACATTTGTGAAGATCAATGTGAAGGGCGTAACGGGCTCATTGTCATCAACAATTGACGGCTCATTCCTTCAGTAAGGAATAGCTGAATGTTACAGAAAGCCCGCTTCCCAGCTTGTGAGGCGGGCTTTTTTTAGATACCTAGTTTGTCCTTAATTAGAAAGGGGGCATGAAATGGCTGATTTGATTTGTGAAGATTTATGTATGACCTTTACCAACCCGCAAACGGGTGCGGCGGTCGAAGCCTTAAAAGATATTAATTTTGAATTGAAGCAAGG
Organism: Puniceispirillaceae bacterium (SeqCode); assembly: GCA_049889495.1. GTDB lineage: Bacteria > Pseudomonadota > Alphaproteobacteria > Puniceispirillales > Puniceispirillaceae > UBA685. The sequence goes on from JBMHDH010000089.1 coordinate 32,365, forward strand.
TGAATTGCTTTCTGTTCTTGGTCCGTCAGGTTGTGGCAAAACAACCTTATTAAATGTGGTTGCTGGCTTTTTAAACCAAAGCTCTGGCAAATTGACGCTTGGCGAAAATGAAATTGTTGCCCCTGGCGTGGAACGCGGCATGGTGTTCCAGCAAGGCGCATTATTTGAGTGGTTGCCTGTGGCACGCAACGTGGATTTCGGACTTCGCATGAAAAAAGAAGATCCGAAAAAAAGCGAAGAACTGGTAGAAAAATGGCTTGATATCGTTGGGCTGCAAGGCTTTGGTGATACGCCAACCTATCAGCTATCAGGCGGCATGCAACAGCGTGTGGCCTTGGCCAGATGTCTTGTAAATGATCCTGATTTGATTTTGATGGATGAACCACTTGGCGCGCTAGACGCGCTGACACGTGAAAAGATGCAATCTCTTATCCTTGAATTATGGAAAGAGACAGGCAAGACCATTATCATCATCACCCACTCGGTTGAAGAAGCGTTGTTGTTGGGTGAAAGATTATTTGTGATGGCCCCGCGTCCTGGTCGCATTCATAAAGAATATAACCTGCCATTCGCAGAGCAAGGATTGAAGAAATCTTTGCGCGAAATTAAACAACAATCCGATTTTTCGACAGTTCGTGAAGAGATTCTGACAATGATCTGGGATATGGAAGAGGAGATCATGAGCGGTGCTTAATTGGCTTTCTTACCATAGGGCAGATATCACTGCCGTTTTGATTTTGGGCCTTGCGGTTGCATTTATATGGTCCATCTATATCGGTCGCAAAGAAACAGCTTTGCGCGAAACAGACGAGGTGTTTGGCGATCCAGAACGCACCAAGGGTGGCTGGTATTGGGCCGTTTGTGGCGTCTCTGCTTTGATGCTTGTCTGGTTCTATTTTTCTTGGGGCATGGGCCGCGCCTATTTCCCGCAAGCCGCCAATGAATTATGTCAAGTTGGCAAATTAAATGAAGCTGTCTCGCCTATCAGAGCCAATCTGCCAGTCGAATCACGCTATTACAAATCAACCGAATTGGTGGTTCGTAATTCAGCACAGCTTGATGATATTGCCATGCGTTTACCACAAGGCGTTTTCACAAATGCTGAAGAAGCGCAATTGACATCTGTGATTGACAGCTCAAAAGAATTGCTGGCGATTTATTCAAACCCTGCCAATTTGTCATCTGATGCAGAAACAAAATTGGCGGCGATCGCAGGCCAACTAGATGGCATCTCAGCACGTCTGGATGCGGGTCATGAGGGGCTTCAGCCAACTGAAGAAGCCTTGAATCAGCCACCATGGGGCGTCACAGAAGATGAAATTCCGATTTTGCCCGTAACGGCACGTGGTGTTTTATTTGACAGCCTAGCGGTTGATGCGACGGCCAATTCAGATGCCTTTATGAAAATCCGCAATATGCCACCACAAGCAGATGCGCTGATCGCAGAGGCAAAGGCAGATCTGGCATCACTGAAAGACGCGAATAAATCAGGCAATTTTGATGAAGACACAGCCAAAGCACGTGCTGATTATGTCAAAGCGGTTGAGCGTATTTTCCGCCGCCTTGATGATGGGATGATCTTCCCTGCTGTCAGCCTTTATGGCGTCAATGATGCCATTGGCCGCTTGTCAGATGCCATATCAGATGCCAAAGGTGGTTTGGCCTATGTTGAGGCGATTTTCTTGCCAGGTGAAGGTGTTGTGAAATCACGTACCATCTGTACCGAACAAGGCTCTGCCAGATGGTTGCCAAAGCCAGCGGATGTGATTGCCACATTTGGGAAGCTTGCCAACCCGAACCTTGAAGAAGGGGGCGGCTATAAGGGCACAACCTTGCTATGGTGGAAATGGCTTGCTATCGCTGATGTGGTGGATTTCTTAATCCCTGATCAGATCATTGATATGTTGCCAGGTGCCTATGCGTCGCATAGCGCAGATGGCACATTCCAGCCAAATTACAAAGATAACCTTTTGGCCTTTGCCCAAGGTGAAGTCTCATTAGGCTATATCCCTTGGCTAGATGGTCATATCTGGGATTCTTTGTTCCGTGTTCTTGTGGCATTGGCAATTGGTATTTTGCTTGGTGTGCCACTTGGCATCTATATGGGGGTATCGCGGTTCTTCAAATCATTCTTTGATCCGCTGATCGAGCTGTATCGTCCTGTGCCACCATTGGCTTGGGCACCATTGATCTTGACCATTTTCGGCATTCAAGATGATGGTAAGATCTTCCTGCTGTTTATGGTGGCATTTGCCATTATGGTCATCTCTGCCAGAACAGGGGCATCAGGTACCCAATTATCAAAGATCAGAGCGTCGCATTCATTGGGCGCATCAAACCAACAGATTTTGCGCAATGTGATCTTGCCAAATGCCTTGCCAGAAATTCTGACAGGTGCGCGGATTGCCATTGGCGTTTGTTGGGGCACATTGGTTGCAGCTGAAATGTTGGCTGGTACAACGGGTATTGGCTTTATCGAAAATGTTGCCAGAACAGTGTCAGATTATGAACTGATCTGGGTGACGATTTTGATCATGGGCCTCTTGGGGCTTGCCTTTGATATGTTCATGCGTCTTTTGATTGCGAAATTGATCCCATGGCGTGGCAAAGGCTAATCAGCTAGCAAGGGGGCAACCTCTGTAAAAGGTGAAAAGACCATATCACCAATATAAAAATCATTAAAAAGAGCATCTTTTACCAAAAAAAGATGCTCTTTTTTTATCAGCGCATTACATTACTGATTATGCAACAAAGACAATCTCATTCTAATAACTCTTATTCGGGTCATTCTTATTCGGATCATTCTCATTCGAGTCATTCTGGCAAGGGCCATATTGCGGTCATTGGCGCGGCCATCGCTGGCTTATCAGCGGCACTTGGTGCGGCCATCGCGGGCTATCAGGTCACAATCTATGGCAAAGTGCCAGCCATCGCACCTGGGGCATTACAATTGGCCCCGAATGGCTTTGCCGCGCTAGATGCGCTTGATGCCTTGCCAACGATTACCCCCTTGATGACACGCCTTCATGCCATTGAGGTGAAATCCATCAACCGCAATGCCACATTGGCAGTGATTGATCATGAGGCGCCAATCTACCGCGATTATGCCAGCCTATCTCGCCTTGATCTGATCCAGAGTTTGGCCAAATTATGCGAAAATCACCCTGCCATATCATTTCAAGATCAAGATGTCACAGCCCTTCAGATCAGCGATCAGACCAGCCATGTCATCAGCAACAAGGACAAGACAGCCTATGATATAATCATTGGCGCAGATGGCCAAGGCGGCCTGTCCCGTGAAATCGTCACAGGTGAGGCACATAAAAATCCGATCGAAAGGGGTCCTGTGGCATGGCGCGCCGCTGTGCCAGCTGATCACTTGCCTGATCATTTCAGCCTGTCACGTACAAGATTATGGCTTGGCGATGGCTGTCACCTTGTCTGTTACCCTTTCAATAAAAGTCAATCTGATGATGGCCAAGAAGGCCTTATGGTGAATCTTGTGCTATGTGTTACGGCGCCAAATCCCGCACGCAATCCTATCCAAGACCCACAGCATTATTTATCAAGCCAAGCTGTCTTTGCCCCCTTATGCAAAGGCGAAATCCAATGGGTGAAGACCGCCTTGCCGCCTGCAAGCCAGCTTTCAACATGGCGGCGTCATAATCTTGTTCTGACAGGAGATGCAGCGCATTCAATGCCTCCGCATCTAGCCCAAGGAGCAGGGCAAACGCTGGAGGATGCGGCGACATTATCATCTTTGCTTGCCCATTATGACAACCCCCAGGATGTGGCAGGCGCTTTTGCCATTGAAAGGGCGCGTGCCCTTGCCCCTATCATCAAGCGCGCGGGTGCCACAGGCACGATTATGCGCCTGTCTGGGCCCTTTGGCGCCTTGCGAAATGCGGCGATTGAAATGGGGGGGCCTAAGATGATTGAAGGCTGGCTGAAAAGCGTCTGGCAATAGCATTTCTATTTTTCATATAATCCTTGAAATGGCTGAAGGGGCGGCCTAGGTGATAGGGCGTATCGTTTTTTACACGCCGCCTCACATATGATCACACGCTTATTTTTTTCCGTTTTATCAAAGTTTTTATTATTAGGATTTTGTCTTATGTCATCTCTACAGCCAAGCTATGGCGCCCTATCAGCCTATGATTTTACCTTTCCTTCGCTGTCAGGTGGTACCTTGTCATTAGCCGATTTTGCAGGCCGCCCAATGGTGATTGTCAACACGGCCTCACAATGTGGTTTTACACCGCAATATGATGGCCTACAGGCTTTATACCAAAGCTATCAAGATCAGGGGCTTGTGGTGATTGGCGTTCCGTCAAATGATTTTGGCCGCCAAGAAAAAGGGGATGCCGAAGAGATTAAAAGTTTCTGCGAGGTTAATTTTGGTATTACCTTTCCGATGACAGATAAAGTCAAAGTAAAAGGTGATGAGGCGCATCCTTTTTATCTTTGGGCCAAAGATAATGTTGGCTTTGCTGGCAGACCACGTTGGAATTTCCATAAATTCGTGATTGGCAAAGATGGTCAGATCATTGATTGGTTTGCCTCAACCACCACGCCAGATAGTCCAAAATTTATCAAAGCAGTCGAAAGCGCGCTTTAATCTTCTAGCAAATAGCCTTGCCGACTTGCCAAAGATTGGGTGCCTGCGATTTTAGCAATAGATGTGCCTGGCCAGACATATTTCATCTGCATAAGCGAGAAGATCACGCCATCTGTGCCAGCATAAATTGGCTGGCGGCTGCGTGCTGGTTCTGGGCCATCAAGCGCGATCAATTCGGCAATCACATCTCCTTTTTTGACCTGATCCCCCAATGCCACATGATACGCGATTAAGCCTGCCTCTTGCACCCGCACAATGTCACAAGCATCAAGAGGGGTCGGCGGTGATGCTGGCACAGCCGCGCAAGATGGCGTATCGGCAATCAAGCCTTCATCACAAAAGAAATCATAGAGATTAATCGCATCTTGTTTATTCACATGGTCACACACATCTTGCTGGCCCCGATATTCCAAAGTCGCAGATAAAATCGGATCTGGGAAAGGCGTATCGGGAAAGGCCTTTGATAAGGTCACCATAAGCGCAGACCAGACCTCGTCAAATGAGCCACCACCTGAATTTTCAGCTGTTAATGTCGCAACAGATCCCATGCGATCTGCCAAAGATTGATAGCGCGGCACATTTTGCGGAATAACAAAAATATGATTGCGTGCCATATCATCACAATGCAAATCCAAAATCATATCCGCATCATAACAATATGACATTACCAAATGCCGTTGGTGATCAAGCGCCGTGACAGGATTGGCAGCATCAAGCCATTGCCTCATATGGTCCCTGACATGCGCTTTATTGGCATCTTTATCATTGCCTAGCCCTGCGGCAAAGCCATCTTGAGATTGCAAGATCGCGCCAAAATCGGGCCAATTGCGATTATAATTTAACCCAATCACTGGATGATAGCGCCCCCGATGGGTGTGAAACGATAAATGAGATAAGCCCAAAGGGTTTACCACAGGTAAAATCGTGAAATGGGCACGCAATAAGCCCTTTTCTTCTGCCAACTCTAGCTGGTTCATCAAATGATGCAAGACAAGCATACCAGGATGTTCATCCGCATGCATGCCAGCTTGCAAATAGATCTTTGGGCCATGGGACGGCGTACCAAATTCATAAACAGGCAATTCAAATTGTGATGAAGGTGTATCACCTTTGATGATATGTTTGGTCAGTTTCGCCATATCTGTTTTCCATTTACATAATCGCTTGTTTCAAAAAGGCGCCTTATCGGATCAGGTTTAATTTGATCTTTGTCTTTGGCATCTCATTTGACGGCAAATGCCGATTTAACCGTTTGCCAACAAGGCGGAATAACGCAATGACAAGTAACGTCAGCAAGACAAAATAAACGGCCACAATCGGATAGGCGACAAACGGGTTAAAGGTCTTATCTGCAAAATAATTCGCATAATAAAGCGCGTCGCCTGATTGCCGCCATGCTGGAAAGCCAGAAAAGAATACCAAGGTGGTGGCATGAAACATAAAAATCGCTTCATTGGTATAGGC
>JBMHDH010000090.1:0-10397 GCA_049889495.1 Puniceispirillaceae bacterium (SeqCode)
CGATTGATTCAATCGGGCCAGTGAAGCCCAAAAACACACCAATCTTCACACCATGGCCATCTGCCATTGCTGGTGAAGCTAGTGCTGCGGCCATTGCGGCTGCGCTTAGTAGCTTTTTCATTTTTCTCTCCCAAGATTATAAAATGCGTGACAACAACCGCAAAGCTGTCATCAGGAGTCCAGGATAAGCGTGCAATTGCAACAATTCAATCGCAAAAACGACGCTTGCGCCTCTGGCAACAAGATATTTGCCGAAAAATCAATTTCAACATATCTAATGAATATTTGAAGCACATATCATAGAACCTTGCACCTTGGCGCGCTTCTCATTACATTACCTTGAGACAAAAATTTCGCAAAAAAGGTGACTTTCCTATGACGCAAACAGGCCATTCTACAAAGATTTTGGCAACTTTGGGTGATCACACTGGCACCGCCGAGATGGTCACAAAATTGGTCCAAGCTGGCGTCAATATGTTGCGGTTAAATTTCAGCCATGGCACACAAGACGATCATGCAAAACGGATAAAGGCCATTCGCGAGGTAGAAGAACAATTAGGCCAGCCAATTGGCATTTTGGCAGATTTGCAAGGCCCAAAATACCGAATCGGGGTGATGGAAGATGATGTCATCATAACCGAAGGTGAAGAGGTGACCTTTACGCTTGATGATGTGGTTGGCACCAAAACACGGATTTGCTTGCCGCATGCGGATATTATGAAGGCGATGATGCCAAAGACCACCATCGTGATGGATGATGGCAAATTGCGGCTGACTGTGGCATCTGTATCAGATGCCCAATTCACGGCTAAAGTTGTCACAGGCGGGCCTGTTAAATCTCGTAAAGGGGTCAATGTGCCCGATGTGGTGCTTGATACCAAACCCTTAACAGATAAAGATTTGTCTGATTTATCCTTTGCACTTGATCAAGGTGTTGATGGGGTGGCTTTGTCGTTTGTCCAGCGCGCCAGCGATGTGATCGAAGCCAAAGCCCTTATCAAAGACAGAGCCTTTCTGATCTCGAAAATCGAAAAACCAGCTGCGCTCGATGACATTGATGACATTATTGCCGCAAGTGATGCGATTATGATTGCCCGTGGTGATTTGGGTGTAGAATTGCCATCTGAAGTGGTGCCATCTGTGCAAAAACGCCTTATTAGAAAATGCCGCCTTGTGGGCAAGCCTGTTGTGGTGGCAACACAAATGTTGGAATCGATGATCACCGCACCGACCCCAACAAGAGCAGAAGCATCAGATGTCGCCACGGCTGTTTTTGATGGCGCAGATACTGTGATGTTGTCTGCTGAAACGGCCGCTGGTGCCTATCCTGTTGAGGCGGTTTCGATTATGTCGCGGATTATCACAACCACCGAAGCGCATATCGCCAGCCATCCAGATGATGGGCCCTCTCAATTACAAGTGGAGCCATCTATTTATCACGCTGTGGCACAATCAGCAGTGAAATTGGCAGATGATATTCAAGCAGCGGCCTTGGTTGTCTTTACCGCAAGTGGCAACACCGCTGTGAGAGTGGCAAGAGAGCGTCCTGCTATGCCATTTGTTGTCATGACACCAGATCCAAAAGTCCAAAGACGATTGACGATGCTATGGGGCGCAAAAACAGCCGCCCAAGCTGAAACTGATTATGAAAGCGCAATCCAGCTTGCCAGCGATCATGTCAGAACAACAGGCATGGGGCGCATGGGTGAACAAATTGTGGTTGTCGCAGGCATGCCTTTTGGCAAAGCAGGCACCACCAATTCGATGCGGGTGGTAGAATTATAATGTCCTGTCGATTATGGGTGCCGCTCTTGCTGATGGTTGGCCTGTCAGCCTGTCAATCTGGCATTAAGATTGAGCCTGTTGGTGTCGCGCCCACATTGGTCAAAGCCGCAGATGCTGTCCCCTTGTCAAAAGATCGTGTCACAGCCGAAACGGTACTTCATTTGCGTGACCAGATGACGCAAAATGCGCTGGCGCAAAAACAGCTGGCTGATAATATTGCCTTTTATGCTGCTATTGGCCACCCTCAGATCGCTGAGGCAGATGACGATTATCAGCGACTGAAAGCGATTTTTGATCAAGTGCATCAGCGAAGCCATTTGGCGGAAATGGCCTTAAAACCGATCTTGATTGAACGAGATGTCTTTAATGCTTACACACTTGGCGGGCTAGAGATTGTGTTTTACACAGGGCTGACCAGACGCTTATCAGATGATGGGCTTGCGATGATTATTGGCCATGAAATTGCCCATATCACAACAGGCCATGCGCTTGAGCAAGTCAGCCGTGATATCGTGAATTTATCACATTCCCATAAACAAGATAAAAAATTATCTGGTTTTTATGCTGTCGAATCTGAATATGAAGCTGATATTGTTGGGCTATTATATGCGGTTCTTGCTGGCTATGATGGCGCTAAAGCAGGTGAAATCTGGGAAACGCTCTCTGAAATTCAAAATCGCCCTGAATTTAATTTATTCACAAGCACACACCCGCCAGATGATGCCAGAGCGCAAAGATTATATGACAAAGCTGCGGCTATTGCTCATCTTCGTGGCAGTGAAAATTGGCGTGAAGATTTGCGCTGTAACCCGATTTATTGCGCGCAATAGCTAGCGCACAAAGACACGCAGATTTGCGAAATCCTGTGGTGGTTCGAATAATCTTGTATAAAGCTGGATGGTCTCACCAGGCGCCAAGATTTGCCCTGCGGTATCAAGCGGCCATGTGACAAGTGCTGCGCCATTGCCATCTGTTAAAACCACCTTCATTTCTTCAGGCGTGCCTTCGCTTTGTCCTTGATTGCTTAAATTGATCGTGACCAACAAAGAGGTGCCTAAATCTGTTTCGCTAACTTCATAAGAGGCTGAGGCCACTTCAAAACGCGCCGGGGTTAATTGCAAAATATTGCGTTCAATGTAACGGGTAACATCTGAATCAGCGCGAAGGGTTAAAAAATAAAGCCCAAGCGCAATCATGCCAGCTGATGCGACAAGCGCGACCGATAAAATTGACACAATCACAATGCCAGCTGTGCGGTTTTTGGCAGCTGGCATAGGCCGCTGGCCAGAAAAACGACTTCCAGAAAGATCATTGATCTCAGCGTCTTGGTGGCAAGAAGGGCAATGTAAATCATCATCATCGCCAGCAACAGGAATTTCAAAACCACAATCAATGCACGTGATGGTTGATGGCGTGGCTTCTTCTGCTAGGCGCATCTCTTCTTCAAGCGCGATACGCTTATCTTCTTGTCGTTGCGCTGCCAACGCAATCGCCGCCGCTGCATTAATTTCATAAATTTCGCCACATGCATGACAGGCAATATCAAACTCGCCAATGGCCTCTGGCAAATCAAATTCACCAACAGCCTCGCAAGATGGGCATGGTGCGGCACCTTCGCTCATTCCATTGAAATTATCATCACTGGGAAAAGTTATAGTAGAATCAGCCATTTGGCTCCGTCACAATAGTCGAAATGTTTCTTGCGTATCAGGCTAAATTTTAGCATAAACTAATGTATAGTCTAGTCTTTTGGTCAGGAATTGCCAGAGCTAATGTGGTTGCGCGGTGATAGGCAAAAATTAAGTGCAAGAATTATTTGCAAAAAAGCATAAGATAAGCGGCCGTTCGCTTCTTATTTTTGCCAGCATAACTGCTTACTTGATGGGATCTATGCCTGTCAAAGCAGATGAGTCATCCTGTGATCTGCGCCCGTCCTATGTGCAAATCAACACCAATTTCATTTGGCAAGGGGGCCAGCAAAATCGCTTTGCTAACGCGTTTTCATCAGGCTGTCCTTCTGCGACTTATTTCAATTACCTGACCAACCAGATATCACAAGCCTTTGCCGAAGATGGCATCTCGTTATCGCAAATCACGATTTTTGATCAATCAGCTGGGGATGTGATTTCGGTATCTGTTGCCACTGATCAAGATGTGGCTGGCGGTGATTTCAGTGTGTTATTGCCTTTGCGGCCTGTTTCTACGGGACAAATCATCACCTCGTTAGAGATTGTTTCTGTTGTTAAAGACGCTGTGACTGAAGGTGATGAATTAGTGGCACGCTATACGGTGAATGAAACAAAATACCAATCATCAGGCGGACGATTAGCCTTGCAATGGTTGCGTGATGGTGTGCCGATCGCTGGCGCGTCCAAAAGCCGTTATCAGTTACAAAGAGCCGATGTTGGGGCTACTATTTCTGCGAATTTGATGTATCTTGATGGCAATCAAGGAAGTGATGATAGCCGCCTTGCCACGGTTGCTTCATCAGTTTTAGCGGCAAATTATCCACCTGAAATCAAGGATCTTAAAATCACAGGTTTGCCAGAGACCAACGAAACCTTAACGGCAATTTATGAATTTGTGGATGATAATGAAGGTGATCTAGAACAGGGGAGCAAATTTATCTGGCTTCGTGATAATATTGTGATTGCTGGTGCTGATCAGCCAACTTATCAAATAGGCGCAGAGGATATTGGTAAACAGCTTGGTGTTCGCGTTGTGCCACGTACGCAAGATGGCCAGCTAGGCCAGCCACGCACTGCCACATTACCACAGGCCATCCGTGCCAAAAAGATCGAAACAGATGATGTGGCGATCGAAACCATTGTCCAAACAGATAGTGACAAGGTGCTAGATGCGAAAGCACTTGAAGATAAGATCGCAGCCGCCGCACAAAGCGCAGATGAAAAAAACAAAGAGCGTGAAACCGTTCAGCTTGCTAAGCCATTGCCGCGCCCTGCCCCCGATGATGTTGCAAAAGATGATCTGGAAAAAGATGATGCGCCTGCGCTGATCATCACGCCAAAAGATGATATATCAGATGATGAAGTAGAAGAGCCAAAGGAAAAAGAAGAGGATATTGTTGTCTCAGAAGTCTCTTTGCCGCCAACCATTTTAACACCAGGCTTTGAGATCACTTCCACCTCACCGACAAATTTCACAGGGCTTGATTTCACGCCAACCGCCATTTTGTTGGAATTTGAATTAAAACGCATCGAAAAATCAGTAACAGGGGCTGAAATCACATTAGAAGCCATTAAAACAGTGCTTGATGAGGTGAATGCGCTTTATTTGGAAAAAGGGTTTGAATTATCGCGCGCCTTATTGCCAGAACAAATTGTGACAGATGGCAAAGTCACCATTCAATTGGTCGAAGCAACAGTTGGTAAAATTCACCTAGAAAATATTGAAAATCTGAAAGATGAATTTGTGCGGGATCATCTGGCAGCTGTCGAAGGTGACTTTATCTCTTTGCGTGATCTTGAGACCTCTATTCGCATCTATAACCTGTCCAATAAAAGTAAGCTTGCCACGGAATTGGCGCCAGGTGCGGAATTTGGTGAAACAGATATTTTCGTCGATGTGGCGGAACCAGATAAGGTCGAATTGCCGTCAGTATCGGTCAATAACTATGCCAATCAGACATCAGATTGGCGTCAAAATGCCATTTCCGTGACATGGAATAATTTGCTTGGCATTGATGATGAAACCGCTGTTTCCTATACAGATGGTGATGGCTCAACAAGCCAATCATTTAGCTATTCTATGCCAGTGGATAATAAAGGCACCAATATTTCTGTGGCGCTTTCAGGGTCTGATACGAAGATTAATTCTGGGTCTGAAGAAACAGTTGGTTATCGCGGCTCTTCTTCGTCATTTGTGGCAACTTATTCAACGCCAATTCAATTTGGTGATGAATATTCGCTATATGCCTCTGCAACATATGGGGTCAGCAAAAGCGATTTGGTACAGCCAGTCACAGGGGCTTTATTGACCAAAAGTGAAGTGCGCAAATATTCATTTGCCATGCCTTACAGCTATAATAATGGCACAACGGCATTTTCAGTCGCGCCTGCGTGGTCCACTTTGAATGTGGTCACTAAAATTCCTGAAAAAGAAAAATGGGTGCAAAAGCTTGATATTGATGCCAATGCGTCTCATTACCTGAATGAAAAATGGACCTTAAATGGCCGTGCTAAAGCGCTTTATACCGATGCGGTTGACATGATTAACATGCCATCAGAGATTTTGTCAGTTGGTGGCCCTGCATCTGTGCGCGCTTATCAGCCAGCGGAATCTTCGGGGTATCAAGGTTATTTCGTATCAGGCGAATTGCGCACTGACCTTGCAAATTGGGAACAAGTCTCGTTGCCAGATTTCATGCCAAGTGCGCAAGCCTATGTATTTGTCGATCATATGATGGCGCAGTCAACCTATAAGGTGCGCTCGCGCGCTGATTACTGGTCTGGCTATGGTATTGGCCTACAGATTCCGTCGATTTTCAACTTGCTTACCTTTGATATTTACTGGTCAGAACCGCTTGATGGCGACATTCATGAAGAAGAAAAAGAATTCTATGATGATGAATTATTCCAATTCTCATTATCCGCGCGCTTTAGATTGCAGTAAGTCTGATTGGGAAGGCAAAAAGATACGCCATTCGCATTAAGGGCACAATGATAGGCTGAGACTTGCGATCAGGAATCAGTTTGTGGTAATAAGATATTAGTTTTTATGAATAAATAAGGATCAGAGACATGTTCCGAGAAGGCATTAATATAATCACAGCGTTATTGGTTGGCTGGTTTGTCCTGTCATTTATGGGATTTTTGCTGATTGGCTGGTCATATTTGCAAAATAATGTGTATCAATCTGGCCTTCAAACAGGGCTTGAAAATGGCGCAAATCAAGCATCTGCACAGATTTACACAGATATTATTAACAAAGCGGCCAATGACCAATGTAACACCGTGTTTATTCAATTTGATGGCCGCCGTGTCGATTTGATTAATGTGCAATGTTTGCAAGCGGTTGGTCAGCCAGAATTACAAGATGCAGGTGATCCTGATGAAAATCGGGGCTAGCATCATGAGGCATTTGGCGGCGTAGTGTGCATATATGATTAGGCGTTGGCGCAAATCACATGGATTTAAGGTTGCAGCATATCTGACGGGTATGCTGCAATTTGCGTTTCCGCCATATGCGATTGCCCAAGCCGCAGACCCGCAAATTATCATTGATGGGCGCACGTCAACCCAGCTTGTCATCAATCAAAATGTGACAGATGTTTACACAAACACCGTGCTTGGTGCGACAGGCTTTAACTCATTTTCAATCTTCAATGTTTATGAAGGCAATGAAGTCAATCTGTATTTGCCAGATGGTGCAAATGCGCTGATGAATATGGTTCATGACCAGCAATCTGTGATTGATGGTTATTTGAATGCTTATAAGGATGGCAAGATTGGCGGCGATGTTTACTTCTTGAACCCCCATGGGGTGATGGTTGGCACAACAGGCGTCATGAATGTTGGCAATGTGATGCTTGCCAGCCCAACACAAGATTTTATGGCCAATATGTTTGGGGCCAATGGCATGGTTTCTGCCCCTCATGTCACCATGGTCAAAGATGGTAATTTCCCGTTATCTGACACAGGTTTGATTTCGGTTCGTGGCACAGTGAATGCCACATCTGGTGCGGTGATTGCTGGTGGTGACGTTGCGGTTTCTGGCACCATTGAGACAGGCAGACAATCAGTTGTTGCGATCAGTAACTTGGTCAATTTATCTGGCGCGATGATTGATATGGATAATGTCACCGCTGGCATTACCATCACCGCAAATAACGATATTGCGATCACAGGGCGGCTTGGCGCAGATGGGGCGGATAATCAAGATGCTGGCGCAATTGATGTGCGCTCAGATGGGGATATCACAGTTTCAGCTGGTGCTGATTTATCAGCGGATGGGCGCGGTGTAGCCTCAGATGGTGGCAGTGTTATCGTCTTTGCAGGCGAACAAGCCACGCTTGGTCAAGGTGCCAGATTATCAGCAGATGGCGGTGATAGCGGTGATGGCGGCTTTGTCGAATTTTCAGCCACTAAAGTGGTGGAACTGGCAGGCGGCACCTTATCAGCTGCGGCACGCAATGGCACGGATGGGGCGATCTTAATCGACCCAGAAGATATCATTATTTCATCTGATTTGCTGCGCAATGCCAGCACCGATGGTGGCACAGCGGACCCCGATAATAACACAAGCTGGAATGCGGGTGCGCTGACATTGCAAGCGACCAATTCTATCACGGTGAATGATAACATCACCATTTCGTCACGTCGTGTCTCGTCTTTCAGCTCTGCTTCTGCCCATCGCAATGATTCCTCAACTGCTGATTCAGGCAATATCACCTTCCTTTCAGATAACATCACAATCGGTGATGGCGCGCTTGTGACATCAAAGGCAACAGGGACCTTTGATGCAGGCGATATCACAATTGATGGCCGCAAAGTGAGTGCAGGGGATGGCGCTGAAATAGATGCCAGCAATTCAGGTTCTGGGGCAGCTGGCGATATTTTAATTGATGTCGATGACAGAGATAACGCCTCTATTGCCTTAAATGGCGCAATTTTGCGTGGTCGCAATGTCACATTGGATGCGGATGCTGCCTTTACGCCTGGCGGGGTCTATGATGATCCAACTGCGGTGGCGAATGCTGAGGTAATCTTGAATAATGCGGCGAGCATTACCGCCACAGATAATATTTCAATCACCGCTAATGCGACGCAAAATCGCCATGCTTATTCAGGTGGGGTGTTGGTGCAATTTGATGCCAGACGCGCGGCCTCTGTGATTGATCTATCAGGCGCTAGCCTAACCGCATCTGATGATATTGAAATTGCGTCTGCGTCGGTCATTCAAACGGATATGTCACCGACAGGCTGGTCATCTTTGGCAAGCCTATTGCCATTGAATGTATCTGTGGCAGTGACTTATGCGACCTCTGATATCATCATTGATGGGGCATCGAATATTACGGCTTCTGGTGATTTGAATGTCAATGCGGATGCGACCACACAAAGCACCATTTTATCGCAATCTAATTCGGTTGGTGCGGCATTGGTGGCGGCAATTTCGGCTACTGAAAATCGCGCCACAGTGCAAATTGGCGATAATGCCAGCCTATCTGGTGCTGATAATGTGACCTTGAAGACCAAGGGCAAAACACAAGTTACCGCCATCGCAGATGCCTCAGCTGGATCAATTGCCAGCTTATCTGGCGCGATTGCCATCGGTGTTGGTATCGTGCGTGATAATACATCGACATCTGTCAGCGACAGTGCGTCTGTTACCTCATCATCTGGTGATGTGGCGATTTTATCAGACAGCCAATCGCAAACCGTATTTGCCGCGCGTGCGGCCAATGATGATAATTTTACAGCCACAGCCCAGTCAAAATTTGATGCTGGCATCGATAGCACAGCCTCGTTAAATCAAGATTTCCTTGGCTTTAACTTGGCCAGCTTCTTGAAAAGTACAGTGGCTTCAAACCTATCGCAAGTCACAGATAATATGGGATCTGGCAGTGGCGGCATCCAGCTTTCTGGAGCGCTAACCTTTGCTGATGTAAAAAATGATACCGAAGCCTTTGTGAAGGCAACAGGGTCAGATGCGCCAACCATCTCAGCGGCGAATGGCGCGATTTCGATCAAAGCGCGCGCGGTGACACAATCACAGAATTTTGCATCAGGGCGAACTGATAATGGGTCTGTTGGTGGCTCTGCTGGTATAGGGATTCAGTTAATTGAAAACCGCCTCAGCGCTTATGCCGAAGGCACAAATAATGCCAATGTCAATTTAACAAGTGATGATCTGGTGATCTCTGCTTTGACAGAGGCCTATGAAGATAATGTCACTGATTTGAACAAATATAATGTGTTTGTGTCTTCTGGTGTGGGCAATGATGGCGATAGTGATGAAGTCGGCATTGCGGGCGCGATTGCGGTTCAGGTCTCAAATATCAATGATGTCACAGCTGAAATCGCTGATAATGTGACAGTGAATGTTGATGATAATGTCACTGTGACGGCCAGCAATAATACCGAAGTGAAAGTCAAAGCTGATGGTTCAAAAGGCGCGCAAGCTGCCTCTGATGAATTTTTCGCTGTTCTTGATAATTCAACACCCTCAGAACAATTTGTGAAAACAAATTCGACATCTGGCAAACTGGGCATTGGCGCATCTTTTGCTTTTGCCATTACTGAAAATGATGTGACAGCCCGCGTAGATGGCGGCGCCTTATTTAATGGTGTAGATAATTTAACAGTATCTGCGGCACAACTATCCACCACAGAATCCGAAGCGCGTTCCTCAGGCAATGGCGGGGTCGCTCTGGTGCCTGTTGCGGCCATTTCTGTTGCCAGAAATAACGCGCTTGCATTGATTGATAGCGGTGCCAGCACTTTGACTTTGGCAGATGCCGCGTCAATCTCATCAACCCAAGATGTCTTGACCACCTCTGTTGGTAATGGCGCAGCAGCAACAGGCGGCGATGCGTCTCTTCAGGTTGCGGTGGGTCTATCGGCTGGTATTTCTGTCAGCTTTGATAATAA
>JBMHDH010000091.1:0-4475 GCA_049889495.1 Puniceispirillaceae bacterium (SeqCode)
CAAAACATGTGCTACGACTTGCAGCCAATACTGCGATTTGGTCCCACCGCCGACCGCTGTCACCACCTCAAGATGCGCGCCAGCATCTTGCAGAGCCCTTACACAATCAGCCAATGAATAAGCAACCCCCTCCATGACCGCTCGGGTCATTTCGGCGCGGCCATCCTGACGGCTAAGGCCAATAAAAGCACCCAGAGGCACATCTGAATTATGCGGGGTGCGCTCGCCAGCAAGATAAGGCAAATACATGATTTCGCCTGGCCCGCTTGGTGTCTCTGGCATCTGATCAGATAATGCTGCAGGGCTTTGTTCCATAATCTCACCAAGCCAAGACAAGGAATCGGTCGCGGTTAACGTCACACCCATTTGAATGAAATGATCTTTTGGGGCATGGCAAAAAGAATGCACCGCTGTCTCTGCTTGCGGGGTCCAGCTATCATTAACAGCCAGCACAACGCCTGATGTACCAAGCGAGACCAGACCTTGTCCTTTGCCAACGGCACCAATACCTGTGGCGGCGGCTGCGTTATCGCCCGCACCGCCTGCAACAACCACATCTTGGGACAAGCCAAATTCTGATGCAATCTGTGTTGTGATGGTGCCACGCTGGCCATCACTTGGGATAAGCGGGGCCAGAAGTGCCAAATCAATGCCAGCACGATCACATAGCCTTTCGCTCCATTCACCAGCGGCACAATCAAATAAGGCTGATCCAGAGGCATCACTTGGCTCACAATGTTGTTTGCCTGTTAACCAATACCCTAAATAATCCTTTGGAAATAACATGGTTTTCGCGCGCGACCACAGATCTGGTTCATGATCACGCACCCACTGCATCTTGGGTGCACTAAAGCCTGGGAATATGATGGTGCCTGTTATATGCCGAAAATCAGGAAGCGCATCTAGCCTCTGCGCCTGTGCCATAGCACGTACATCATTCCACAAGATACAAGGGCGCAGCACGTCCCCCGTCTCATCCAATAACACGAGCCCATGCATATGGCCTGCCAGACCAATGGCTTTGACCTTTGGCATATAAGGGCGCAATTTTAAGAAAAGCGCGCGGCAAGCGGCAATCCAATCAGATGGTGCTTGTTCTGACCAACCTGTCTGAGGCCGACTGACCATTAACGACACAGTCTCATGGGCGATGATCATGTGATCATCATCAATCAAAAGTGCCTTTAAACCAGACGTGCCTAAATCAAGCCCAAGATACATATCTCACCCGTTTCTTTCATCTTCATCAAAAATGCGGGTTTCGCTCAAAAGCTGTCAACAGCTTTCTTTTATCATAGCTATCTTCGGCTCTGTCTTGGGCTTATCTGCAAGACAAACTGGCGCGCCTTTTTACGACAACGCCTCGCCTGTCTGTTTTGAGAAACGATGAACAAGTGAGGGGTCAGCTGTGAAATAGAGCATGTCACCTTTTTTGGCCTTTGGTGGCTTTTCCATCTTTGCAATAAAGCTTGTGCCAGATGCCATGTTAAGATGGACAAGCGCGACCTCCCCCAAATTTTCAACAAGCTCTAATGTGCCTGACACAAAGGCTTTCGCCTTTGTTGTATTGACAAGATGTTCTGGGCGAATGCCAACTTCCACATCATCACCCTTTGCCACTTTCACTGATTTTGCGGCTGAGGCTTCTAACTCATCTGGGGCAAAGAAATTCATCTTTGGGCTACCGATAAATTGGGCCACAAACGCATTAGCAGGCTTTTCATATAAATCAATCGGAGAGCCAACCTGTTCAATGACACCATCACGCAAAACAACGATTTTATCGGCCAAAGTCATGGCTTCGACCTGATCATGCGTCACATAGATCATGGTTGTCTTAAGACGCTCATGAAGACGTGCGATTTCCAATCTTGTTTGCACACGTAACGCGGCATCTAGATTTGATAACGGCTCATCAAACAAAAACACCTTTGGATCACGAACAATGGCACGGCCAATGGCCACACGCTGACGTTGACCACCTGACAGATGGCGTGGGCTACGATCCAGATAATCTGTAATTTGCAAGATCTCTGCTGCGGCACGCACGCGCTTATCAATCTCAGCTTGCGGTGTTTTCGCCTGCTTCAGGCCAAAGGCCATATTCTTATAAACGGTCATATGCGGATAAAGCGCATAGGTCTGGAAGACCATGGCCACACCACGCTTTGAGGCGGCGACCTCATTCACCTCATCATCGCCAATGCTCACAGAGCCGCCAGAGATTTCCTCAAGGCCTGCGATCATCCGCAATAATGTTGATTTGCCGCACCCCGACGGGCCTACAAATACCACAAATTCGCCATCCTTGATATCAAGGTCGACACCATGGATAACTTGTGCATCCCCATAGCTTTTGCGGACATCGCGTAATGTTAAACTGGCCATGAAGCCTCTCCTTCGGCAATTGCTTGCTTTAGTAAATCAATAAATTCAGGATATTTTTTTGGAACAGATCCCCAGAGCTGTTCACTTGTTAAAAATGCATCTGTGCCAAGCATGTCAGACAGCTGATCCCAGCTTGGCTCAATATAATCAAATGGAATTTTTCCCGCCGCCACATGCCTTGCAAATACATACCAGCTTGCAATAGAGGCGATGGCGTAATGCGGAATGATACCATTTTCAAAACACCCTTCCAAAGTGGGGCGAATAAAAATAGGGAATTTTGCCATGCCATCTGCGCAAATACGCGCCACAGTGTCGCCAATGGCCTGATTACCAAACCTCAGGGCTGTCTTTTCTTGGTAAGCATCTTTCGCAAATGGCAAAGCTATTGTGATGGCAGGCAGCACTTCTTTTGTTTCAAAATTTTCAAAATGTTCGCGCAATTTTGGCCTATGCATCGCCTCATCAAATGTCGCAATATTTTCTAAGGCTGCCATATAGGCAAGCGCGGTATGACCACCATTCAAAACTCTGATCTTAGTCTCTTCATAGGGGTCAACATCTGATGTCACCGTCACGCCAACCTTTGCCAGATCTGGCATTGCCCCAGCGGCATCATCTGACAAAACCCATTGGATATAATCTTCGCATAAAATAGGAGAGATAACTTTATCACCAACCATCGTGGTCAATTCATCAGCCAGACTGGCTGGTGAACGCGGCGTAATGCGGTCCACCATAGAACAGGGGAAAGACACATTTGTTGAAACCCATTGCGTCAGGCTGTCATCACCATAAGCGTCTAAATAAGCCAGTAAATTGCGACGCAACATAACACCATTTTGTCGAATATTATCACAACATGAAATCGTGATAGGCTCATTAATCTTTGTTCTGCGCTGATCCAAGGCAGCACGCAAATACCCATAAACAGATTGCGGCTTTCCCCCTGCTAACTCAGCGGCAATAATGCCATGTGTCACATCAAGATTACCAACCATATCTGTGTAATAGCCACTTTCCGTAACCGTGATGGTCACCAAAGATACAGATGGCAAACTGACAAGCGATTCCGCACTTTGCGGATCACGCGCCCAATCTTTGAAATCCAGATGCGGGCGAATGAGGCTATATTGCATTTTGTTATCTGGCGAGATGGCTTTCATGAAATAGCCACCATAATGCGCAATCTCAGCGGCGACAGCATTAAAACTCTCACTTTCAGAGGCGCGCAAATTAACAGCAGCAATCCCCCAGCGCAGA
Organism: Puniceispirillaceae bacterium (SeqCode); assembly: GCA_049889495.1. Taxonomy (GTDB): domain Bacteria; phylum Pseudomonadota; class Alphaproteobacteria; order Puniceispirillales; family Puniceispirillaceae; genus UBA685. Next base: position 3,652 of record JBMHDH010000091.1, read on the forward strand.
TCATTTGTTTGCTGCATGTAATCATCAATATAGACTGCCTGATGGGCGCGATGAAATGCCCCAAAACCAAGATGGACTATACCAATCTTACACGCATCTCTATCGTAATGTGATTGCGCAATTTGTGATGTTGTCATGCCATCCATCACGATTAAACCCCCTTCTCCACAAGCTCATCTCTGGCAAGCTTGCGATAATCAGAAGGCGTCATGCCCTTTAATTTCCGAAATTGACGATTGAAATTCGCTAAATTCTGAAAGCCTGATTTGTAACATATCGTCGTAACTTGATCATCTGTGCCATATAGCAGAGAGCAGGCTTGGCCCACGCGTACCCTTGTTACAAAATCAACAAAATTATGACCCGTAACAGATTTGAAATTGCGGCTAAAGCTTGATTGTGCCATGCCAGCCGCCGCGGCTGCCTCTGTTTGTGAATATTCTTCACGGTAATTTTGGACAATGTGATCAATGACAGTGCCAATGCGCGCATGCTTGGACCCTGTATCGACATGCGTGACCTGCATGCTGGATAATGTTTTCTTTTCGGCATGCTCATTCAGCCGCACCAAAAAGCGAACAAAGGCCAGAATACGCTCGACACCCTTATTATCTCTAATCGCCTCTAGATGACCACGTGCAAAAGTCGGGTTAAAGCCTTCAAATTGCACACCCATGCGGGCGAGATAAAGCATATCAAGCACCTTATCAAACTCTGGAAAGGCTTCTGTCAATTTTGTGATAGACCCATGAGAGAATTGCACGAGCATATCTCTAATCGGCACCGCTGTGCTGTGCTCTTCATCGGATATCCAGTTATGTGGC
>JBMHDH010000092.1:0-4280 GCA_049889495.1 Puniceispirillaceae bacterium (SeqCode)
GAAAGCCTGTAACAGGCTCACCAGCGCGGAATTTCTCTAGCGCTTCTAGATATTTGGCTTGTGTTGATTGCGAGACCACCGTCCCATCATTTTGCACAATCGACCCGTCGCTTTTAAAGGTCAGCGCCGCAGCTGGCTGTGATAAAATAAAGATGGCTAGGCCAAAATAAAGAGCTGACTTACGCATATCTTAACACCCTCATATTATGTCACTGTCTCAACCCTCATTATGCAAGTTTTTGCTAAAACAGAAAACACAAAAATACGCGGCGTCCTAAGATAAAGGGCACAATATTAAAGGCATCGCACTTGATTGTGGCCATGCCATTTCAATTTTTCACGCCACTGATGAACTTCTACCCACCATCAGCCAAGCACGATTATAACTTGACGATACCAAGTTATAATTGTCACACTGTTTGCCCGGCTGAAAATAAGAACATGAGGAATGAAAAAAATGAAAAAACTGCTATTTAGCGCGACGACTCTTTTGCTGGCTGGCTCTTTTGCGGCACCAGCTTTTGCTGCATCTTGGGATGTTTCATTATGGGGCAAGAGACGTGCTTTTACCGAACATGTTGAAAGGCTGGCAGAGCTTGTTTCTGAAAAAACAAATGGTGAATTTACCCTAAATCTTTCTTATGGCGGTCTGTCAAAGAACAAAGAAAATCTAGATGGGATTTCTGCTGGTGCCTTTGAGATGGCGCAATTCTGTGCGGGCTATCACCGTGATAAGAACCCAACCATTACTGTCATGGAATTACCATTTTTGGGTGTGAATAATCTGGCAGAAGAAATTGCAGCATCACGCGCAGTCTATGCTCATCCTGCTGCGCAAAAAGACCTTGGCCGTTGGAACGCAACCTTGTTGATGCCATCGCCATTGCCACAATATAACATCGCAGGCAAAGGCGACGCCCCGACATCTCTATCAGGTCTGGAAGGCATTAACATCAGAGCCACAGGCGGTATTGGCAATGCTTTGAAAAAGGTAGGTGTTAATTCTGTTTCTCTTGGCGCAGGTGAAGTCTATGGCGCAATGGAAAGTGGCGCCATCCAAGGCGCAGCCTTTGCTCCACATGCGCATTTGGCATTCAAAGTGATTGATGAAGCAGAATGGTGGACGTCAAATTTGAACCCTGGCTCTGTGAATTGCCCTGTTGTTGTCAATTCAGAATCTCTGTCTGATCTGTCAGATACGCATCGTGCCGCATTGCTTGATTCTGTTGATGAGGCTCTTGAGTGGTATGTTGAAAAATACCAAGTGTCAGTGGATAAATTCAACGCACAGATCGCCGAGAAAAATATCAAGGTTCTGACATTCTCAGACGCTGATGTGGCAAAGTTGCAAGCCACAGCCGCTCCTGTTTTGGCAGAATGGATTGCTGATATGGATTCACGTGGCCTACCAGGTCAAGAACTCTATGATCTTGTTCAAGCTACATTGGCAGCACAGCGCTAGTTGTGATTAGCGCATCATTGATGTGTTCGTGATGCCACCAACAAACTGGCAAGTCGCAAGTGAAACTTAACGCATTGTGACTTGCCTATTTTTTTAATCCTATAATTATCTGAAGTGTTTTCATGTCAGCCTCTCACGTTCTTAAAGATGACTCCCTTCTCTCGCGGTGTGACCAATGGCTCCATCGGTGGGAAAGTCGGCTGAATTTATTAGCTGGCATTATTGTTTTATTGATTGTTGTGTTTTCGGTAATCAACATTATTGGTCGCGGTTTTTTCAACAAACCCTTTAACGCCTATTTTGATTTAATGGGTCAATCTGTGCCTATGATTGCGTTTCTTGGCATATCTTACTGCCAACGCGTGGGCGGTCATATTCGTATGGATTTGCTTCTTATTCGCCTGAAAGGGCGGACCTTGTGGCTATTTGAATTTATTAGCAGCCTGTTTTCTATTTTCATCATCGCTACTCTCACCTATGGGGCGTATTTACATGCGAGTCGATCTTATATTTTGGGTGATTCCACTGAAGATATTAACCTGACCATTTGGCCATTCAAGGCTGTGATTGCGTTTATGTTCGGCGTTCTTGTCTTACGTCTTGTAATACAAAGCTGGGCCTATTTACGGATAATCATTGTCAATGATAACCGCCCCGTTGCCATTCCCGTGCCATTGGATGTTGAAGCGCAAGCGTTACAAGAATCTGAACAAGTCCAAGGTTCTGAAGAGGAGGCACGATAATGGAAGCGATTGATGTTGTATTCATCATGGTGGGCTTATTGCTTGTGCTTGTCTTATCTGGTGTAAGAGTGGCATTTGCCGCCGCCTTTGTGGGTCTTTTAGGGCTAACAATCCATTTTGCCATCTTCAAAGATAAAGGCCTAGCAGATGGGTTTATGAGAGCTGTTAAAATAGCAGGCTTGACGCCTCATTCAAAATTATCAAGCCAAACGCTGGGGTTAATTCCCACCTTCATTGTTATTGGGTTTCTTGCCTATTATGCTGGGCTGACGAAATCATTATTTGAGGCTGCCAAAAGATGGCTAGGTTGGTTGCCTGGCGGTCTTGGCCTATCGACAATCTTTGCAACCGCTGGCTTTGCGGCTGTCTCTGGGGCATCTCTTGCCACCTCAGCTGTTTTTGCACGAATTGCCATCCCTGAGATGTTAAAGTTGGGATATGACAAACGTTTTGCAGGCGGTGTGGTTGCCGCAGGTGGCACTCTTGCCTCTCTTATCCCGCCATCCGCGCTACTTGTTGTTTATGCGATTATCACAGAAAGTTCGGTTGGCTTACTGCTCTTGGCAGGCTTCTTGCCCGGCTTGGTATCTGCCTTAATCTATGGCGCCTTGATCATCTTTATGGCAAAGCGCAAACCAGATTTAGGCCCTACAGTCAGCGGCTTCACATGGGGTGAGCGATTTTCGTCTCTGCCAGCGACGATGCCAATCTTTTTTGTGGTGGCTGTGATTATCGGATCTATTACCACAGGCTGGGCAACACCAACAGAAGCAGGGGCGCTTGGCGCCTTTGTGATCTTATGTGTGGCGCTGATGCAGGGCATGAAGATGGGTGATTTGAAAAAAGCACTCACTGAGACAGCCAAATTATCAGCGATGATTTTCTCAATGATTTGGGGTGTGTTAATTTTTGTGCGCTATTTGGGCTTTGCCCGCGTCCCACAATATCTTGAAAATTGGATAACAAGCCTTGAGCAGCCAGCTATTATTATCTTGCTTTTGATTTTACTGGTTTATGTTGTGCTTGGTATGTTCATGGATGCGATTGGCATGATGATTTTAACCTTGCCTATCACCTTCCCTGTTGTGATGGCAATGAATGGTGGCATAGATGTCAGCGCCGCAGATTCAACCTTTGGCATGTCAGGAGAGCACGCAGCGATATGGTTTGGGATCTTGGTTGTAAAGATGGCTGAATTATGTCTGATCACCCCCCCTATTGGCCTGAATTGCTTTGTTGTGGCAGGTGTGCGACCAGAATTGAGTGTGCAAGATGTGTTTAAAGGTGCCTCGCCTTTTTTCATCGCAGACGTCATTACCATCGCCGTGCTAATCGCATTTCCTGGCATTATCTTGTTCCTGCCTAGCCTCATCGGTTAGCAACGCCTTAAAGTATCAATCCCCCCTAATAGGGCAATGCGCTAGGCGCAGTTGTGAAATTACGATAAGCTTCACCGCATGATAAGTAATGGCGTAACAGATAAAAATATGGCATCCCCTGATTACAGGGCTGTTTTGCGATCGCTATCACGCGATGAAAAGCGCCGCTTGATGAGATTGACCAATCATCACGGCCTGCTCTGGCTGTTGGCACATTTTGCCCTCATCGCAAGCATGGCATGGGCCAGTTTTTCTTTTACAGGCGTTATTGGATGGTTGGCGATTACGGGCCAAGGCATAGGCTTATGCTTTCTGTTTTGCGCGATGCATGAGGCAGGGCACGGCACCGCCTTTCGCTCTAAGGCCCTTAACAAGCTGGTCACATCATTTGTGGGATTGCTGTTATTCATGGGGCCTTTGTGGTTTCAGTCTTTTCATGCGGCCCATCACCGCCATACACATGACCCAGAGCGTGACCCAGAGCTTGCCACTTCAAAGCCCCAAAATTGGCGGCAATATCTTTTCCATCTCTCTGGCATCATAATCTGGACAACAAGCATTCGCACTCTGATAGGCAATGCCATTCGCCCTCCGCGCGATCATTTTATCCCAGCTTCATCTAGGGCGCGCATTACAAGAGAAGCGCGGCTAATGCTTCTAGCCTATGGTGTGATCTTCACAAGCGCGATCATCATT
>JBMHDH010000093.1:0-5398 GCA_049889495.1 Puniceispirillaceae bacterium (SeqCode)
TTAATCGCGGAAATCACAGCCTTAATAGGGGCCAGCGTGATGGACGTATCTATGCCCGCGCCAAAGACTGATTTGCCATTTTCATCTGGCGTGCGCAATTCCACATAAGCCGCTGCTTCTGCTTTTGACGAAGAAGAGCGGGTATTTTGACCAAAATCAGCAAGCGTGAAAGCGAGGGCAAAATGATCTCTGATCGCATTCACAAATGCAGAGATTGGGCCATTGCCAACAGCTGAGATGGTATGGTCTTGGCCATTATGGCTGACCACTGCCTCAACACGTTCTTGATCGGCGTTACGCGCAATTGGCTGGCTTTCAAATTTCATAAGCTGGTATGGGCCAGCCTCTGATAGATAATTTTTGGCGAAAATATCCCAAATCTTATCAGATGTGATTTCCACACCCTCACTATCAGCTGCCTTTTGGATATAGCCACTAAATTCAACTTCCATGCCGCGCGGCAAGCGCACATGATGTTCTACTTCAAGCAAATAGGCAGCCCCTGCCTTGCCTGATTGGGAATTCACCCGAATAATGGCTTCATAAGAACGGCCAATATCAGAAGGATCAATCGGCAAATAAGGCACTTCCCATGTATCTTGATTGGCTTTTGCTAGCGCATCAATGCCTTTGCGAATGGCGTCTTGGTGAGAGCCAGAAAAGGCGGTATGCACCAATTGACCAGCATAAGGGTGACGTTCATGAACTGGCAATTGGTTGCAGAATTCTGCTGTTTCAACAAGCTTATTGATATCTGAAAAATCAAGATGCGGGTCTAGCCCTTGGGTAAACATATTCAAGCCCAATGTCACAATATCCACATTGCCTGTGCGTTCGCCATTGCCAAACAGCGTGCCTTCAACACGGTCTGCCCCTGCCATCAAGCCCAATTCTGTGGCCGCAATGCCTGTGCCTCTGTCATTATGAGGGTGAAGAGACAAGATCATAGAATCGCGGCGGCTGAAATTACGATGCATCCATTCAATTTGGTCTGCATAGATATTTGGCGTTGCCATCTCAACCGTGGCTGGCAAATTGATGATGGTCTTATTCTCGGGCGTTGGCTGCCAGACATCCATTACAGATTCACAAACATCTAGCGCATAATCAAGCTCTGTGCCTGTGAAGCTTTCAGGTGAATATTGCAAACGCAATTTGGTATCAGAAGATAATCTGGCAATGCGATCTGCAACCATTTTCGCGCCATTAATGGCAATTTGTTTGACGCCAGCACGATCTGATTTAAACACCACACGTCTTTGCAAGGTGGATGTTGAATTATACAGATGCAAAATCGCATTCTTTGTGCCAGCCAAGCTTTCGATGGTTCGGTCGATCAAATGCTCTCTTGCTTGGGTTAATACTTGTACGGTTACATCATCAGGGATATGGCCGCCATCGATCAATTCACGCAGAAAATTAAAATCAGTATCAGAGGCAGAAGGAAAGCCCACCTCGATCTCTTTAAAGCCCATTTCAACCAGCACTTTAAACATCCGCATTTTGCGTAACGAATCCATCGGCTCAATCAGAGCTTGGTTTCCATCACGCAGGTCAACCGAACACCATGTTGGTGCAGTTGTAATGGTCTGGGATGGCCAGATGCGATCTGTCAAAGCAACAGGGGCATAAGGCTGGTATTTTTCATGACGCTCCAATGGCATGGCGTAATGACTTTCTCTGCTTGTTAATGGTCAATGTTATAATTATCTGTCAACTATAACATAAGCGGCAAGATAACTGCTAGCTCTATAATAAATCAAGGCATCTCTTATCCTTGCTATTTGTGGGATTTCACAAGCGATTTTTGGTCTTTGTGGCGTTGCAATCTATCACAATTAATCCGATGGATGAAAAAAGCAGGCATTTCGCCCTATCTTGTTGCTATCACAGCCATCTGGCCTCTTTTCATAAGGGCCTAAACAGGGTATGAACAAGCCATGACAGATTTAAGTGCCATTCGAAATTTTTCTATTGTTGCCCATATTGATCATGGGAAATCAACCATTGCGGATCGTCTGATCTCCCATTGTGGTGGCCTGACGGACAGAGAGATGTCTGATCAGGTGCTTGATAATATGGATATTGAACGCGAACGCGGGATTACCATCAAAGCGCAAACCGTGCGTCTGAATTACAAAGCCAAAGATGGCAAAGATTATATCCTGAATTTAATGGATACCCCTGGCCATGTGGATTTTGGCTATGAGGTCTCACGCTCTTTATCAGCTTGTGAAGGCTCGCTTCTTGTGGTCGATGCCTCCCAAGGCGTAGAAGCGCAAACGCTTGCCAATGTGTATCAAGCCATTGATGCCGATCATGAATTGATCACCGTCTTGAACAAAATGGACTTGCCAGCAGCAGAACCAGAACGTGTTAAAGCACAAATCGAAGATGTCATCGGGCTTGATGCCACAGATGCGATTGCCGTTTCTGCGAAAACAGGGATGGGCATTCCCGATGTGCTTGAAGCGATTGTCGCAGGCTTGCCATCGCCAGAAGGCAATGCCGATGCCCCTTTAAAAGCCTTGTTGGTGGATAGCTGGTATGACCCTTATTTGGGGGTTATGACTTTGGTGCGCGTCAAAGATGGCACTTTGAAAAAAGGCATGAAGATTCGCATGATGGCATCAGGGGCAAGCCATGTCATTGAACGTGTGGGCGTGTTCTGTCCAAAGGCTGAAATGGTGGATCAATTGGGCCCTGGTGAAGTGGGCTTTATCAATGCGGGCGTCAAACGTGTGGCTGATGCCAAGGTTGGTGATACCATCACAGATGAACGAAAGCCATGTGAGCATGCGCTGCCTGGCTTTAAGCCATCTGTGCCAGTGGTCTTTTGTGGTATGTTCCCAATTGATACAGCGGAATTCCCTGCGCTTCGTGAAGCGTTGGAAAAATTATCATTAAATGACAGCTCTTTTTCATTTGAAGCTGAAACATCTGCGGCACTTGGCTTTGGGTTCCGTTGCGGGTTCTTGGGCCTGCTTCATATGGAAGTCATCCGAGAAAGATTAAGCCGCGAATTTAACCTTGATCTGATTTCAACAGCCCCATCAGTTGTCTATCATCTTCATATGACAGATGGCTCTTTGCTTGAAATGCATAACCCTGCCGATATGCCAGAGGTTACCCGCATTTCGCATATTCAAGAACCATGGATCAAAGCCACGATTATGACGCCTGATGAATATTTGGGGGCGGTGCTGACCTTATGCACCGAACGACGCGGCGAGCAGATTGATCTGACCTATGCTGGTAGTCGTGCGATGGTTGTCTATCGCCTGCCTTTGAATGAGGTGGTATTTGATTTTTATGACAGGCTGAAATCTGTCACCAAAGGCTATGCGTCCTTTGATTATCAAATGGATGACTATGTCGATGGTGATTTGGTGAAAGTGTCGATTTTGGTGAATGGCGATCCTGTGGATGCGTTATCGATGATCGTTCATAAAGAACAAGCTGAGACCAGAGGGCGCGCGATTTGTGCCAGATTAAAGGATCTGATCCCCCGCCAGATGTTCAAAATCGCCTTGCAGGCCGCCATTGGGGGCAAGGTGATTGCCAGAGAGACCATTTCCGCTTTGCGCAAAGATGTCACAGCGAAATGTTATGGTGGTGATGTCAGCCGAAAGCGCAAATTGCTTGAAAAACAAAAAGAAGGCAAAAAGCGTATGCGCCAATTTGGCAAGGTGGATATCCCACAAGATGCCTTTTTCAAAGCGTTACAAATGGGCGATAATTAACCCTTTTAATATATGAATCACTCTTGCGATCAGGGCGATAAAGAGCGGGTGGCTTAACGGCCATCCATCTTTAATGATTTTACTGATTTGCGCCCGCGTTTGATTGAAAAGCTTGTGATCAGCAAAATAATGGCAGCGAATAAGCCAAAGACAAGACCTGCTGGCCAGCCAAGCAATGTCGCAATCACGGGATGCCATAAAAAAGTATCACATCCCAAAAAGCCCAAAAGACCACAGGGGTCAATATATCGTTCAGTGACCGCTTCGGCCAGCTGTAGGGATTGCGGGGCCATATCATACCATAATTGGCCAAGTAATTTGGCTGGCGCATCATTATTGCGCACATCTGCCCAAAATAGAATCAGGGCGCATAGGCCAAGAAAGACACCAAATATTTGAAATCCGCGTGATATCATGGGACCTATGTTGTCACCTCGATCAAAAATGGCAAGTGAAATCACAGCCAAGGTTTCGATTTTTTTTATGTCAAGCCACTGGTCATGGCCGAAAATATATTATAGTTTGCGCACTAGAACTGCAGTTTGTGACCAGCCCATGCGCTGGCATGGAATTCTTAATTCGAATTCTTTTATCAGGATTGATGGCCGAGCGGTTTAAGGCGCACGCCTGGAAAGCGTGTTGAGGTTAACGCCTCTCCGGGGTTCGAATCCCCGTCAATCCGCCAGTTCTTTTCCCAGTTTTTCTTCTGGTTTTTTCTATTTTATTTGGGATTTCTCGCTTTTCGCTGGGGCGATATTTCGCTAGGCTGGCATTTGGTTATGATGAAATTCATGAAAAGGCGTATCGTAATGTCCTATACCCATCTTCAGATTGCTTATGCTTCTTCTTATGCGGTGATTACGCTTGATTACGCTGATAAATCAGCCAATGTGCTGTCGCAAGCGATGATTGGTGAAATTGATCATGCGCTGGCGGTATGCGAGCAAACAGATGGTCTAACAGGGTTTGTGATCAGATCTGGCAAAAAAAGCGGCTTTGTATTTGGTGCCGATATTATCGAATTTGAAAGCCTGACGTCACAACAAGATGTCCAAGCCTTGCAAAAAAATGCCATGGCCTTGCTTGATCGTCTGGAAAGATCGCCGCTTGTCACGATCGCAGATGTGCATGGCCCTGCACTTGGTGGCGGGATGGAATTGGCATTGGCGTGTGATTGGCGCATGGCGTCACATGGGGCAAAGCTGATGGTTGGCTTCCCAGAGGCCAATCTAGGATTGATGCCAGGCTATGCAGGGACAGCGCGCGCCGCGCGTCTGATTGGCGGTGCGCCAACATTGGAATTATGCCTATCGGCTAAGCCCATTACGAAATTGGAAAAAGCACAGCAGATGGGGGTGATTGACGCGCTTTATGATGATGACACAAAAGAGGATGTGCTAGGAACTTTGCTTGCCAAGGGGAAACGCCACTTTACTGATTTTTGTGATGGCGAAATTTGGGGTGATGTCGTCAAACAGGCACGCGACCAGTATCTCGGCGGTAAAAAACAAGCCCATTATCCGCATTTATATGCCATTTGTGATCATTTCGAAGGGGCAGGGCCAGATTATCAAGCTTTGATTGCCTCTGAACTTCATCATTTTCCGATTCTGATGATGTCAGATGTCTCTGCCAATTTGCGCCGTGTCTTTGCC
>JBMHDH010000094.1:0-2852 GCA_049889495.1 Puniceispirillaceae bacterium (SeqCode)
TTGTGTGCTGCAATCATCAATTTGGAAATTTGGCGGGTCGCCTATACCAGGGGCCAGGGCATGGCGCATCAAAATGATATTATCACCGGCTGTGGCCTGAAAGCTGAACAGCAACATCAAAAAGGGTAGGATTTTCAGTGCCTGTCGCATCGGCATATCTCACTCAAAATGTTCATACTGAACCCATGATTGATATAATCTGTCATGATGAGCAAGACCTGACCAGGCTTATATCTTGGAACAACAAGACAAGAGCAGAGCAAAAAAGGAGCAGGTTATCATACGCATGCTATCAGGCTTGAATGGTTTAAAAAGTTGAAATTAAATGCGGATTTATTTGTTAACCAAAGACTTTTATGAGAGTCTTTTAAGACATACAAGCTCTTTAGAGGACATGTTGATACGGGCCTGCTTTCAGCAGGCAGAAATAGCTCAATTGCCTTTGTGCTGGCCAGAAAAAAACCTAAAATTAAAGCGCCCCGCCGCAATTGAAAATTCGTAAATAGAAAATTGGGATAAATCAGAATGGAATTTTCACTTTTTAATCTGATGACCAAGCCTGCTGATGGGTCCACGCATCCTGAAATTTTTGAACAGATGCGCACCATGACAAGAATGGTTGATCAGGCAGGTTTTGATGTTGCTTGGTTTGCCGAACATCATTTGTCAAATTATTGTATCTCACCCTCACCGTTAATGACGGCTGCACATATGGCGGCGCATACCAGCCAAATCAAAGTTGGTCCGGCGGTTGTGGTGATGCCATTTTATGAACCGCTTCGTCTTGTTGAAGATATTTGTCTTGCTGATCAGCTGTCCAATGGCCGGCTTGTTTTGGGCCTTGGCACCGGCTATCAGCCGCGCGAATTTAAGAAATTTGGATTTGAAATCAATGATCGCCTGATGCGCGGCCTTGAGATTTGGGATGTTATTCAGCAAGGCTTGTATGAAGGCGTGATTAATTATCAAGGTCAGCATGTTCAGATTGAAGATGCGGCGCTTTCCATCAAGCCGGTTCAGGAAAAAATTCGAACCTTTGCTGTTGGTAATGCCCCCGAAATGCGGCAAAAGATGATCGATTATGATGCGCAACCGCTCACAACGCCTGCCATCGGTCCCAATGCGGTGATAGCAACAGCACGGCGCCTCTATAAGGAAACACGTGAAAATAATGGCCTTATGGGAGATGCTTTTCCATTTGCAGTACAACGTTATATCTATGTGGCAGAAAACAAAGACGATGCCCGCAAAGCAGCGGAACAAGTTTTGATCCATGCCCGCATGGCAAGCAATATGCGCCAATCAGAGCCAGCGATGGAAGGTGCCGATTTGAAGATTGTTCCTTTTGATAAGGAGCCTGATATTGATGTCATTTTGGATCGCGCGATTATTGGCAGTGCTGAGGAAGTGACTGAGCGGATCGTCTCAGAGGCGCTCGAATTTGGCATCACGCATTTAAGCGTATTCATGCAAATTGCCTCTATCCCTTTTGCAAAGACGCTGCGGTCACTTGAAAGCTTTTGTGACACCGTGATGCCTGCCGTCAAACAACAATTGACCGAAGCTGAAAGTGAAAAGCTGAGGTCATGTGCAGGGTGAAGTTTTCTTTTGCGCGTAACGCCATACTGATTATAGGCAGTGCATGGTGTTTCGGCGTGACCAGGACAAAAGCCATCACCAATATAAAGGCGCAGCTGATGGCGGCCGATGGCGGCACAAACGCTTTCCTGCAACCAAGTGATGGGTAAGCTGATGCGATTGAAAAATAAAGTTGCGCTTGTAACCGGGGCTGGATCAATGCATGGCGGGCTGGGTAATGGTAAGGCAACAGCGATCTCTTTTGCCAGAGAAGGGGCGATGGTGTGTGTTGTCGACATAGATCAACATGCTGCATTTGAGACAAAGGCGCTCATAGAGGCAGCTGGCGGAACGGCGATCGCGCTCGAAGGAGATGTGAGCGATGAGGCAAGCATGCAAGATGTGGTGGCGGCATCTATCGCAGCCTTTGGTCATATTGACATCCTGCATAATAATGTTGGTATTTTGAAAGCTGGCGGCGCCGTTGAAACCACGCTTGAAGACTGGGATCAGCTAGTTCATATCAATATGAAAGCAGTGTTTTTGCCCACCAAAGCAGTGCTGCCCCATTTCATTGAACGCAAGAGCGGTTGTGTGATAAATGTCTCGTCGATTGCTGGTCAACGCTATCTTGGCACACCCTATATTGCCTATAATGCAACAAAGGGTTCAATCATTTCCTTTACCCGAAATCTGGCGGCAGAGCAGGCGCCAAACGGCATTCGCGCAAATACGATTTTGCCTGGGTTTATCGATACGCCAATGGCCAAAAACGCGGCCATCCAGAATGCTGACGATCCTCAAAAAATCGACTGGGATGCGTTAGATCGTCAAAGAGCGAAACGCATTCCGCTTGGCCGGGTTGGTACACCTTGGGATGTTGCAAATGCCGCCGTATTTTTGGCGAGTGATGAAGCCAGTTACATAACCGGCACCGAAATTACAGTGGATGGCGGTGTCACCTGCCAAGTGTAACGCTTGTGTAAATATGGTGATTTGCGTAGGTTGGCCACTGCGTCTGACACGCACTTCCCAACGTCTGTTCCGCTTTCTTAATGATGCCATGACGTGTCTTCCTTGAAGCATCATTGGCGCAATGTGCTTCGAGAAGACTGGGCATAACAAGCCAAGTTATTGAAAAGATTGGCGCACCCGAGAGGATTCGAACCTCTGACCTCTGCCTTCGGAGGGCAGTGAATAAGAAAATTTTTCTATATATTACAGTATGATGAAGGATAAATTCAAATATTGAATAGATTTTGAATATTTCAAAT
>JBMHDH010000095.1:0-4138 GCA_049889495.1 Puniceispirillaceae bacterium (SeqCode)
TCAGCATCCACAGTTTCATCAGCAATCACCATGGTTTCTGTCGGGCCAGCAAATAAATCAATACCAACACGGCCAAATAGCTGGCGTTTGGCTTCTGCCACAAAAGCATTGCCAGGGCCAACCAACATATGAACAGGTTCAATGGTTTGTGTGCCAATGGCCATAGCCCCAATGGCCTGCATGCCGCCAAGCACATAAATTTCATGCGCGCCGCCTAAATGCATTGCGGCAATTACGGCTGGGTTTGGCTTGCCTTGGAATGGTGGGGTGGCGGCAACGATACGTGGCACGCCAGCCACCGACGCAGTCAAAACAGACATATGCGCAGATGCCACCATCGGGAATTTACCTGCTGGCACATAACAACCCACAGATTGTACAGGGATGTTGCGATGCCCCAAAATAACGCCAGGCATGGTTTCAACTTCGATATCTGTCATAGATGCACGCTGGGCCTCGGCAAAGGCTTTGACCTGTTCATGGGCGAATTTGATATCTTCCATATCGCGCGGGCTGACCTCAGCAATCAGAGCGTCAATTTCTTCTTGTGATAAACGATAGGATGCTGGCGAATAATTATCGAATTTCTCAGCTAGCTCACGCACAGCCACATCACCTCTTGCTTCGATATCTGCCAATGTTGTTTCAACGATTTGTCTTACCTTGGCATCATCTTCAGCGCGTTCAGTTTGCGGCTTGCCTGTTTTCAGGGTACGTATGGTCATGGATCTTTCTCTTCTTGCACAAATCTAATTTTGTGGTCCCAATTGTTTTTTTGCGAGTTACTTTTTCCCGCGCTACCTTTTTAAATAACAGCGCTATGGTGCGCTGCCTTTCCCCTCAATTTGTTGTTATGGTTTTGGGGCTGGTGGTTGTTTATCGCCTCTATCAAAGGCTTCCCATCCCTCACCATTGAAACAGTCAACGCCAAGCTGTGCCATGACATGCGGAAAATCGACCATGACGTAGTTATCAACAATCTTGCCATCAACGACTTTCCAGAAATCCATATAACGGATTTCCACTTTTTGCCCTGTTGGTGCGATTCCCATAAATTCGCCTGAATGCGTGGCTTCTTGGCGGCCAAAAGCAGCCGCCCATTCGCCCATATAGAGGCGCGCTTCATCAATGCAGATCTTATCTGAAAACGCAGCTTGGAATGGTTTTTGCCAATTATCTTGGAATTCCCGAAGCCCGTTTTTGGTGCCGCAGCCTTGGTTCCCCATCCAGCGAAAACTGTCTGAGAAAAATTCGCCAATATCAGCAATGCGGTGGTCGTTCAGACCATCCACCATACCTTCAATCACCGCGCGTGTGGCTTCTGTTTTTGATAAATCTGTGTCTTTGGATAACACAGCTTGCTCTGGGCGTGCGCCTTTCATATTTCTTATCCTTTCACAGCACCAGCGGTCAGGCCTGATACAATTTGACGCTGGAAAATCATGACAAGCAGGAATAAGGGCGCAGTGATAGACACAGCCGCCGCCACAGCTTCTACCTGATCTGTGGTTGTTGTCTCGCGGTTAAAATAACCTGTAATTGCGGGAACCATTGTTTGGTTTTGGGCATCAAGCAACAAGCTTGTGACCAAGAAATCATTATAAGCCAACAAGAATGAAAACAGCCCTGTTGTGATCACACCTGGCCACATCACTGGCATGATGACCCAGCGGAATGCTTGGAAATGGGTGCAGCCATCGACGCGTGCGGCTTCATCCAATTCGGTTGGGATATTCTGGAAAAAAGAGCGCAGCATCCAAATAGTGAAAGGCTGGTTAATTGCCACAAGTACCGCAATCACAGCCAAAGGTTGGCCATAAAGTGTCGGCGCATTTTCCCCGAGGAACGTTTCTAGATACGCCGCCGAATTAATGAAAAATGGCAAATAGCCTGCGACCAATACCGAATGTGGCAGAGCGCGGAAGACCAAGGCAATGATCAAAATCCAAAAGGCAAGCATGGAGCCTGCACGCGCCAGACCATAGCCTGCCAAAGTGCCAACAGTCAGCGAGATGGTGGTCACACCTGCGGTCACAATCAAAGAATTCACAAAATTCTGGTAAAAGGCATTTTCGACCCAAACCGCATAATAATGTTCAATCGTTGACCCGATAATCGGCGTGCCAAGCGGCCCTGTAATCGCGTTCACGGCATTGGTAATCGCTGGCAAAAGACCAAATAAGATCACTGCCATCACAGCGCCAAATAAGGTGGCCCCAATCACCCAGCCAAAGGCCAAATACCCCAAAGGTGTCCAAGCCTTAACTTTGTCTGCCAAGATGGTCGTTGCAAACCGATAGGCACCATATAAGGTCGCGGCCCCAAATAGGATATCAATCACAGACAGACCCTTGCCATTGGCAAGTGTCTCTGGCCCAAAAATCACATGAAAGGGGTTTTGCGCAAATGAATCAATCGGTGCTTTAAAGCTTAATATGGCGATCCAGAAAATCGGAAATGCCGCGATCAAGCACCACAGAGATAAGAACCCAACTGAGGCAAAGCGCAAGCCAAGCGGGCGTTTGAAATGCGAAAGGTCAGACATCAGATGCGCCCCCCTGTGAAATCTTTCCAAGTGCGTCGTAATAACGGCATCAATAATAAGACGATGCCAAGCATGGTTAGCATAGCGCTTGCTGATGCGCGGCTGATGGAACGGTTGCCTGAATCATCTGGTGTTAATAAATCATAGGTCAGCCATTGCAGTGAAATCACATGTGCTTGTGATGAGAAGCCCACAATTTCTTCAAAAACACGATAGGAATCCATCAGATGGATCAAGCTGACAAAGACCACCAATGGCATCAAATGCGGGATCACAACAAAGCGCAGACGCTCAAAACGAGATGCCCCATCAATGATTGCAGATTCAATGGTATCTTGATTAACGGTTTGCAGACCCGCATAAAAGACGACAAACGCAAATGGTGCGACATGCCAAACACGATAGAACATCATCATTAATTCAATCGTCCAGCCTTGCGCGAATAACGCTACATCATGGCCCAAATACCATTCAATCCCTGCGGTTAAAATACCATCCCCGATAAACAACCAGCGGATTGACAATGCCCCGATCACGGGCGTGATGATAAAAGGCAGCAATGATACAAAAATCACAGGGCCACGCACTTTTTTTGCGGCCCCATTTACCGCCAAAGCAATCGCAAGACCAACCCCAAGCACCAACGGCAATGTGATCAATGTGAATGTCAGGGTAAAGCGCAGCGCTTTCCAGAAATCAATCAGCATCAAATCATTCCAGCTGGCTTTGGCAAAGGCAGCACCAGCGTCCCCCAAGGCCAAGACTTTTTCGTAAGATTGCAAACCCACAAAGTCGGTTTGTGTAACGATTTTGCCATTGGCATCTAATAAAGGGCGGGTTTCAATTTTGGTCTCACAAATCTGGCCAGTAAAGCCAGGGGTGCATTTTTCAATCTCAAAACGTTCTGTGACAGGCTTTGTGATCTGAAAACTTTGGATGAAGACAACAGCCAACGGCAATGCGATGAATAACAGCATCATAGCCACCGATGGGCCGACAAAAGCGGCAAAGGTTTTTTTATTCATTGGTGCCTCACCAATTATGAGTTGAAAATGAGTAAAGAAAATAAAAAAATAAGGGGCTGAAGGGCCATTGCATGACCCTTCAGCTAATGTGATGTGACGCGTTTATAGAACGCCTGCTTCTTTCGCAGCTGTTGTGTAAGCAGCTTCGATATCAGCCAATGCCGCAGCGGCACTTTTTTCGCCAGTCAAATAAGCAGCGATGCCATTGCCTAGGGCTGTGTGCATCAAGCTCATCTGCTTTGAAGCTGGGTATGGCTTTGCGCCATTATTGGCTGTTGCGAAGGCACCAGCGGCTGTGGCTGTTGGCTCATAACCATCGACCAACCAAACAGCGGCGTCGTTATTTGCCTTAACCATTTCTGTGTCTAGGCCTTCCATTGCCACGCGGAATGCGTTGTCAGCTGCTGCATCTGAGATGTTGGCTGCAATCACGATACCATCCCACCACAATGTTGATGCTGGTGTTGAACCACCACCTACGGTTGGGGCTGTTGACATTGTTACCTTACCGACAACTTGTGATTCATCAGCATTGTCCATCGCGCCTGCGCGTGATGCCCATAGGTTT
>JBMHDH010000096.1:0-7646 GCA_049889495.1 Puniceispirillaceae bacterium (SeqCode)
AATAATTGGCTGATGCAATTCATGTCTGACATTTTGGACCAGCGCATTGACAGGCCAGTGGTCGCCGAAACAACGGCTTTGGGTGTTGCCATGCTAGCAATGTTGCAAGATGGTCAAGCGGCTAGCCTGCCTGATATGGCAAAGATGTGGCAGCTGGATGCCAGCTTTACACCACAAATGGCACAATCTGAGCGTCAAACGTTACTAGATGGCTGGCAAAGCGCACTGCAACGCACCTTATCTTAATAAGAAACAGCAGAACGTCTTATTTAAGATATTATAGTCACACCTGCTTGGCGCATCGCATCAAGCTGAGCAGTGAGAGATCCCTCTAAGTCGATCGCGCGGCATGCTGAGAGATCGACAGTGACATCATAACCAAGGCGCGCGCCATCAAGCGCTGAATATGCCACACAAAAATCAGTGGCGAGCCCAATGAGTGTGATATGGCTGATATCTCTTATTTGCAAATAGCCATGCAAGCCTGTGGGCGTCTGTCTGTCATTTTCAAAAAAGGCAGAATAGGAATCAATGGCTCTGCGAAAGCCTTTGCGAATCACCATATCGGCAGAATCACTATCTAAATCATCGTGAAAAGCAGCACCCTGACTGCCGATCACACAATGTTTTGGCCATAAAACCTGTGGGCCATATGACATTTCCACCATGTCAAAAGGCGACTTCTCATCGTGGGATGACGCAAAACTGCTATGATCATCGGGGTGCCAGTCTTGTGTCAGCACAATCGCAGCGCCTGCTGATTTAGCGTCTGCCATCATCAGATTAGCACGCGATATAATTTCATCGCCGCCTGTCACAGCGAGCGCACCATTTGGACAAAAATCATTCTGAATATCTATGCAAATCAATGCACTATGCTTATCCATGATGACAACCTTTCTTTGTAGCCTGCCGACTAATTAGCTGTGATTGGCACAAAATATACCATTATCCTGTCACTATTTTGCCTTTTTTAGACGGCTATCTTTGTAAGCACAAGATGAAATAGTGCAACGGAAATCGCCTTTGAAATAAGGCACATGGGACAAATAAAAGTTATTGATCATTTTTTCACAAATGACGGTTGCCAGATAGGGGTTAAGCATGTTTACACTAATAGTCGGATGCGGAACATTTTGTTCCTGAAATTCCTTGCTTTATTTAAATTACTAAAGTTCCACGGGAGGAAATAATGAAAAAGTATTTAATGGGCATGGCAGCGGTTGGTGTTGCACTAACAATGTCAAGCGCCGCTAAAGCCGATTGTGGCGATATCTCAGTTGCAGAAATGAACTGGGCATCTGCCGAATTGATGGCAAATGTTGATAAGATCATCCTTGAAGAAGGCTATGGTTGTTCTGTTGAGCTAGTTCCTGGCGCGACAATGACAACATTCGCATCAATGAACGAAAAAGGTCAGCCAGATGTTGCTGGTGAGCTATGGACAAACGCTGTTGCAGTGCCACTAGAAGCTGCTGTTGGCGAAGGTCGTTTGCATAAGGTCAATAACGGCCCTATCACACAGCTTGGTGAAGGCTGGTGGGTAACACCACAATTCGCTGAAAAGTACCCTGAGTTGACAACAGACATCGACGCGCTTTTGTCACGTCCAGATCTGTTCCCACACCCTGAAGATCCATCAAAAGGCGCCTTTGTTGGCTGTCCTGCTGGTTGGGGTTGTCAGTTGGCAAACGCGAACCTATATCGCGGTTTCGACATGGAAGCAAAAGGCTGGCTATTGATTGATCCAGGTTCAGCTGCTGGTCTAGACGGTTCAATGGCAAAAGCTGCTGAGCGCGGTGACAACTGGCTAGGTTACTACTGGTCACCAACTGCGATGATCGGTAAGTACGGCATGGTTCCTGTCGATATGGGCGAATGGGCTGGTAAAGACAACTGGGACAACTGTATTGTGAAGCCTGAGCAAGAATGTGCTGATCCAAAAGCATCTTCATGGACACACTCAGCTGTTAGCACAGTTATCACAGACTCTTTCAAAGCAAAGGGCGGTGTTGCGATTGACTATCTAAGCAAGCGTACATTCCCTGGCCCAGTCATGAACGGTATGTTGGTATATATGGCTGACAACCAGGCTGGCGGTGAAGACGCAGCGATTGAGTTTTTGATGCAGCATGAAGACCTATGGTCAACATGGGTGTCTGCAGACGCAGCAGCAAAAATCAAAGCAGGCCTATAAGCCGACTTTGACGCATAATCGGGGCTAGCCAATTTTGGCTAGCCCTTTTTGTTAATTAAAATGAGTAGGAATTGAAAATGGACTTCTTTGACGAATTTCCATCCCTTGGCCGGGGTCCACTGCGCGACATGAAAAAAGCGATCGACGCTAGCTTTAAAGGGTTTTCTAGAGAATATGGTGAAGCACTAGAAGCCTTCTTCTATCCACTTCTAAAATTCATGGTTTGGTTTGAAAAGCTATTAATCGCCACCCCTTGGCCAATCATCTTGTTGGTTATTGGCGCTCTTGCATGGGTTGGCTCACGCAATATTAAACTTGTTATTGGCTCTGTTCTTGCCTTTGCTGTCATTGGTTTCTTTGGCATGTGGGAAGACACAATGGCAACAATGGCCATTATTTCAGTCGCAACGATTGTTTGTATTGGTGTTGGCATTCCATTTGGCATTTTGATGGCGCGTTCAGACCGTATTCAGTCAATCATCACACCTGTTTTGGATGTGATGCAGACCATCCCATCATTTGTATATCTTATTCCAGTGGTTATGTTGCTTGGGATTGGTAAAGTGCCTGGCCTGTTGGCTGTGTGTATTTATGCCATTCCGCCAATCGTCCGCCTAACCAACCTTGGCATTCGCTTGGTTGATGCAGATGTTATGGAAGCATCAACTGCTTTTGGTGCCAATTATAAACAACGCCTTTGGGGGGTACAGGTACCTCTTGCCTTGCCAAATATTTTCGCAGGTGTGAACCAGACAATTATGATGGCATTGGCCATGGTTGTTATCGCATCAATGATTGGTGTGAAAGGCCTTGGTGTTCCAGTTCTTCGTGCGATTTCGAACCAGTATCTTGCTCTTGGCTTGATGAATGGTTTGGCTATTGTTGCACTAGCAATTATCTTTGACCGCGTGTCACAACAATATGGTAAGCGTTTGCAAAAGCATCGCGAAGGGGGCCATGGTGTCTGATATTAAAGTATCAATTAAGAACCTGTACAAGATTTTTGGCGCAAACCCAGAATCAGTTTTAGACAACGCCAAAAAAGGTATGTCGAAGGCTGATCTTCTTGAAAAGCATGGTCATGTTCTAGGCCTAAAAGATGTCAATATCGACATCGAAGCCAGAGGTATTCAGGTGATTATGGGCCTATCAGGCTCAGGTAAATCAACTTTGATTCGCCATATTAATCGTCTGATTGAACCAACCGCTGGTGAAATCATCATTGATGGTCAGGATGTTCTGGCCATGTCTGATGATGAACTTCTAGAGTTCCGCCGCTTCAAGGCATCTATGGTATTCCAGAAATTTGGTCTCCTACCACATAGAACTGTGGAAGATAACGCAGCTTATGGCTTGACGATCCAAGGTATGGATAAAGATGAAGCCATTGAAAAAAGCTCTTATTGGGTGAAGCGTGTTGGTCTAGCTGGTTTTGAAAACCACTTTCCAGCCCAGCTTTCAGGCGGCATGCAACAGCGTGTTGGCTTGGCCAGAGCCTTGGCAACAGATGCTGAAATCTTACTTATGGACGAAGCGTTCTCAGCACTTGACCCACTAATCAGAACCGATATGCAAGACGTCCTACTTGATCTGCAGAATGAATTGCATAAGACAATCATCTTTATCACACATGATCTTGATGAGGCGCTTCGCATTGGTGATGATATTGCTATTTTGCGTGATGGTGCAGTTATCCAGCAAGGCTCACCACAAGAGATTGTGTTGAACCCTGCCGATGATTATGTCCGTGACTTCATCAAAGATATTAACCGCGCACGTGTGCTTGAGGTAAGCTCTGTCATGGAAAGCAAGAAACCACGTTCAGGCGTCAAGGTTGATAAAGATATGGTCATTGAAGAAGCCTTGCAAATTGCAAATGCGAATGACAATAAGCCTTTGATCGTGACAGAAGATGGCAAAGCCATTGGATCTGTTACGTTAGAAGCGATGATTGCCGCGATTGCCCGTCCTGAGAAAGACTCAGAGCGTAATCCTGAATATCGCTAAAATATAAAAGATGTAAAAAGGGGACAGTCTTTGTGTTGTCCCTTTTTTTGGCCTCATTTTCGGTTTTTTTTAAAAGTGACAAAAACCAATAGCGCTAGCGCCCCATTACCTCGGACCAATGTTTGCGGCATAGTGAGACATATTTATCATTGCCGCCTATTTCGATTTGGTCACCTTCTCTTATCACGTCGCCGCCTTGTGTTTGGCGCACCACCATTGTCGCTTTTGAGCCGCAATGACAGATTGTTCTAATCTCGCGCAGATTATCCGCAACTGCCAGCAAGGTGGCAGAGCCTTCAAAAAGATTGCCTTGAAAATCAGTGCGCAAGCCATAGCACATGACAGGAATTTTATGATGATCTGCGATATGCGCTAAATCCCATACCTGTTGCGACGTCAAAAATTGCGCCTCATCCACAAGCACACATGATAGATGTGTTGTTTGATGATGTTGGGTGATAAGAGCAATCAAATCAGTATCGCTAGCAAAAGTCTCTGCTGTGGCTGATAGGCCAATGCGTGAGGCGATTGTGCCAGCCCCTGCCCTGTCATCTAGCTGTGCTGTCAGCAACAGCGTATTCATGCCGCGCTCGCCGTAATTATGAGAGGCCTGTAATAAGATCGTTGTTTTCCCTGCATTCATTGCTGAATAAGAAAAATATAATTTTGCCATACCCCACTAGCCTCACAAGCCATTTGCTAATCTTACTCATCAATTATAACATAAAAAGACAGAGGTCTTTTTTAAAAAATGAAGCTTTCTCATCCTCTGCAAATTATGAGCCAATCCAGCAATGAGGCAAAAAGTGTCGCAACTTACTATCCTTGACCATCCCCTTATCACCCATAAATTGGCGATCTTACGTAATAAGGACACAAGCCCAGCGCAGTTCAAAGCCACTCTTGGCACACTCACAGCCTTAATGAGCCATGATGTCTTGGCTCATTTGCGCCTAAAGCCTGTTTCGATTGCAACACCCTTAGAAGAGATGCAGACACAGATGCTTGATAAGGCACCTGTGATTGCCTCTATTCTGCGCGCTGGCAACGGTATGGCAGATGATATATTTGCCATCATCCCTGAGGCGTCTATGGCGCATATTGGCATGCAACGTGACCCTGATACACATATGCCAATTTTCTATTATGAAAAATATCCTGAAGATATGGCACAGCGCCAAATCATCCTTGTCGATCCGATGCTTGCCACTGGTGGCTCAGCCGTAGAAGCAGCGAGCCGACTAAAGGAAAAAGGCGTAAGCGATATCGTCTTTACCTGCCTTGTTGCGGCACCTGAGGGTGTTGCGGCTTTTCATAAGGTGCATGCTGATATCCCCATTATCACCGCCGCCTTGGATAGAGAGCTGAATGAGACATGCTATATCCTGCCGGGGCTAGGTGATGCAGGTGATAGGATCTTTAATACTTAAAAAAAAGAGGTAAGCCTTAGCGGTTAGATAAATTATCTGGCCCAAAGCTGTGAGGCAGTAATTGGGCAAGGGTAAAACGTGCGCGTTCACCATCTTCGCCGCAAATGATAATCGGCGTATCTGGGCCAGCAAATTCACGCAATCTTTGACGACATCCCCCGCACGGGGTGCATAAAGCATCACCGCGTCCTGCCACAGCGACCGCCGTAATCTTGCGACCCCCATTGATGATCATAGCGGCAATCGCACCTGCCTCTGCACAGCTTCCTTGTGGATAGGCCGCATTTTCAACATTCACCCCAATATGGATAGTGCCTGCCTCGTCACTCAAAGCGGCCCCTACTTGGAATTGCGAATAAGGCGCATAGGCCTGTCCCATCGCCCCAAGCGCCGCCGCAATCAAGGCATCATCGCTCTTTGACATAAGGTACCCCTATTGCACGTGGCGGTGTGGTTGACCCGATAAAGCCAGCCAATAACACCACAGTCATCACA
The DNA here is from genome assembly GCA_049889495.1 of Puniceispirillaceae bacterium (SeqCode). Classification (GTDB taxonomy): domain Bacteria; phylum Pseudomonadota; class Alphaproteobacteria; order Puniceispirillales; family Puniceispirillaceae; genus UBA685. The sequence continues at coordinate 6,130 of JBMHDH010000096.1, forward strand.
TAAGGCAAGGCCAAGATAAGATCAGATGATAACTCGCCGACATAAGGCAAAGAGACCCCCTGCAATCTCGCCGCTAGCGCATCCAAAAAGCCAAACATCAGACACGCTGCCAAAGCAGGGCCGGGGCGCCATTTACCAAAGATCATAGCCGCAAGGGCAATATAGCCTTTGCCAGCTGTCATCTCGCGCACAAAACCTGCGCCATGTGCGGTTGAAAGATACGCCCCTGCGATGCCTGTTAATATCCCTGCAATAATGACAGCTTGGAAACGCAGGCCAGAAACAGAGATCCCAGCTGAGTCAATCGCTTCAGGCTTTTCACCAACCGCACGTAAACGTAGACCAAAGCTTGTTCTAAAAATCACAGCCCACGTGACAATCACAAGAACAAAGGCAAGCCAAACAAGGATATTATGGCCTGATAAAATCTCTTTATAAATTGTGCCAAAAAACGGCACATTTGCACCAAGCCAATCAGCAAAAGGCAGATGTATCGCGCCAAAACGCTGATCACCCATCAATAAGGGTGTCTGGCCGCCTCTTGCAAAAATCGCAATCCCAAGCGTGACTGTCAGACCAGATGCCAAAATATTGATCGCAAGACCTGAGATGACCTGATTGCCCTTATGGGTGATACAAGCAAATCCATGAAGCAAGCTAAGCGCCACTGACACAGCTATGGCAGCGCCAAGTCCTAAGATTGGCGCCCCTGATAGGGCGGCAACACTCGCTGCCACAAAGGCCGCCATTAACATTTTGCCTTCTAAGGAGATATCAATAATCCCTGCACGCTCTGAGAAGATGCCAGCCATTGCGCAAAGGATAAGCGGCGTTGCCACACGCAAAGTGGCATCGATTGTCAGGATGAATTGCAACCATAAATCAGCCATCTATGCCTCCTGCGCCCCATCTGTCTGTTCTGTTTTTGAACGGACAAAAAGCGCCATTAACAGCTTTTGCAAAGGCGGGTTGAACATATAAGCAAGCGCCCCTGAGAACAGAATGATCAAACCTTGAATCATCAAAACCATCTCTCTTGTGATGGTCTGAAATTCAAAATCAAGCTCGGCGCCACCTTGATAAAGGACACCGAATAACAAGCTTGCAAAAATAATCCCAACAGGGTGGTTACGCCCCATCAAGGCAACCGCAATACCTGTGAAGCCATAACCAGCGGTGAAGTTCAAAATCACGCGATGCTGGACGCCCAATATCTCATTAAGAGCCATCATCCCTGCAAGGCCACCTGAAATCGCCATTGTGATAATGATGATTCGCGTTGGCTTGTGCCCGCCATAGATACTGGCTTTTTCTGAAAATCCTGTGGCTCTGATGGCATAGCCAAGCCTTGTGCGCCAGATAAGCACCCACACACCCACACAGCAAAGCAGCGCAATCACAAAAGACAGATTAAGCGGTGAGCGCGCCATATCAAAACCAAGATGACCTGCTAGCACATAAATTTTAGCCAATGCCACCCCATCTGCAAAAGAGCTTGTCTCTGGTGACATTTGCCC
>JBMHDH010000097.1:0-2697 GCA_049889495.1 Puniceispirillaceae bacterium (SeqCode)
AATGAATAAATAGGTTAGATCTCGTTTTTTCTGTAAGTTGCGAAGTAAATTTAAAATCTGCGCTTGCATAGCCACATCAAGGGCGCTTACGGGCTCATCACATATGATGATATCAGGCTGGGTCGAAAGCGCACGCGCAATGCCAATGGCAGGATTGCTGCGCGAAGGGATTGACCATGAAGGGGTGCCGCTTGATGAGACAGGCCTGCCAACAGGTGAGTTAAAAGGGCCACAAATCATGATGCCAGCTGGCAAAGCCATTGGTTTAAACAAGGCATTTTTATCTGTCAGCAAATCTGCCTTAGAAAATTATGGGCAGCTATGCGTCAGGGCAGGGATCACAACCTCTGCTGATTTGGGTCTGGAATTAGATGATGATGTGGTGTCTTTATTTGCAGAGGTGACAGGCAAGGATGATTATCCTGTCTGTCTTGTAGCCTTTCGAATCAATTTTGGCATCACACCAAACCAGATCATCACAGATAGCATTCGCTATTTAGAGCGCAGCACGCCTCGTCTGGAACTAGGAAAAATCAAAGTGGTAGCAGATGGCTCTATCCAAGGGTTTTCAGCGCGTATGAATTGGCCAGGTTACTATAATGGCGCACCAAATGGGTTGTGGTATATCGCGCCTGAACAATTAACAGAGATTTATCAAGGTGCATTGGAGCATGGCTTGCAGGTGCATATCCATACAAATGGTGATGAAGCAACAGATATGGCAATTGAAATGTTGGAAATCGCAGGGAGTTCTTATGGCGCGCGTGATCATCGTTTCACCCTGCAACACTGCCAATTGGCGTCACGCGCCCAATTTCGGAAAATGGCCCGCCTTGGAATGTGTGTGAACCTGTTTGCCAATCATCATTATTTCTGGGGAGACCAGCATTATAATTTAACAGTTGGTCCAGAGCGTGCCAATCGCATGAATGCCTGTCGTACCGCCCTTGATGAAGGGGTGATGATGGCCATTCATTCTGATGCGCCTGTGACACCATTGGGCCCGCTTTTCACAGCGCAATCTGCCATTACCCGCATGACTGCCACGGGGCGTTGCCTTGGCAAGGCGCAAGCCATTTCTGTTGAAGAAGCGCTTTATGCCATAACCATGGGGGCCGCAGAGACCATGAAAATGGATCATGAAATTGGGTCAATTGAGGTTGGAAAAAGAGCTGATTTTGCGATTTTGACAAAAGATCCTTTGACATGCCCTGTTGATGAATTGGCGGATATTCCTGTCTGGGGAACGGTTCAGGGTGGTCGTATATTTGACGCGCAATCTCGTGCGTGATGACGGCGCTATCATGACCAGTGTAACAGTCATTGCAGGGTATCTTGGGTCTGGCAAAACGACCCTTATCAATCATCTGATCAGGCAGGCGCAAGGCAGGCGGGTGGCCATCCTTGTCAATGAATTTGGCACGCTTGGGATTGATGATGCGTTAATCGAAGCAGTAGAGGGACAGGTGATTGGTATTGCGGGGGGCTGTGTTTGTTGTGCCTATGGTGATGATTTATCTGCCGCGCTTGATGAGGTGATGCAGGCGCAGCCGTCTTTTGAACATATCCTTATTGAAGCTTCAGGGGTGGCCTATCCCAATGCGATTATGTCTATGGTTGGGTTTTTTGATGGCTTGTCTGCAGATGCAATTATTGTTGTCGCTGATTGTGAGCAAATTAAGCATAATGCCTCACGCCGCTATATTTCTGATTTGATCTATGCGCAATTATCACAAGCCCAGATCATTGCCCTATCCAAAACAGATGTGATGACCGAACAGGGGGCAAAAGAGGTGGTCAAATGGCTAGAGGAACTTGCACCAGATACGCCGATTCTGCAGTCGAAAAAGGGGTTTTTGCCTTTTGATGCGCTGATTGGTATTGGCAAAGGTGATGCGGTCTTATGGCAAGATGATGGCCATTCTCACGCACAATTTGAGAGTGATATTTTGCGGCCTGAAGGCAAGATTGATGCCAAGAAAATGGCGCAAGATATGGCAAATGACCCTGCCATCGTGCGTGCCAAAGGCTTTGTTGCCACAAAACAGGGTATGGCGTTGCTACAAATTGTGGGGTCAAGATGGGAGATTCAGCCAGCATCTGATGATCACGAAGTGGCTGTGGTAAGTATTAAGGTGATATAAAAGACACCTAAAATCGTTTCAATGTTATGAGATGATAAGGGAGGCAAATCATAGATCTGCCCCTTTTTGTTTTCGGTTATTCGCCATCTGCTGTGGGATCAGTGTTGCGAATGGTAGAACAGGCTGCCCAAATCACACGCAATATTTTGCCTGCTTTTCTAAAGGGCTTCAGCCTTGGCCATAAATCTTGCAAATGGGTCGGGGTTTCAACGCCGATAATATGCGGCACCACACCTTGCCCGCCAACATTGATGTCGCGCGGTTGGGCCAATATTAAATTGGGAATCCCCCCAGACGCATAAGTTAATTTAGTTGCGCTAAGGCTAGACCTGCCTTTTGTCTTTGGCGATGTGATGAATAAGTTTGAGATATAAATGCCGCCTTCAAGCATCTGTCCTAGGTTATCTGTAATACAGGTGCCTGGCGGGCCAAACATGATGAATTCGACGCCTTCTGGCACATGTGTTAAACGTCCTTTTTCAGGCAGGGTGGCACCATGGCCAGAAAAAATCACATCATCTTTTGTGGTTTGAAACATATCTTGTCTCCTTAG